>NZ_JAQZAB010000133.1:37340-43757 GCF_028640915.1 Pseudomonas sp. B3G-3
CGGACTTCAACGAGGGCGGCGGCGTCAACGGCTGGATGAACGTGGCGGACAACCGCAACGCCTACAGGATCAGTGCCGTCTGTAGGAGCGAGGCTTGCCCGCGATGGCGTCCGTTAGAACGGCGCTAACCTAATCCCCGACCACCAGCTTCTGCGCCAACACCTCGATCTGCTCCTGGCGCTCGGCCTGGCTCAGCCGCGGCGCCGGGTTGAGGGATGACCACTGCGGATGGGCGCGGGCCTTGTTCAGTGCCTCCGGCAGCTTGCCCTCGCGCCAGCTCTGGTCCTGGGGCGTGGCCAGCTGGATGCTGCCCAGCGCCGCATGACCGCGCACATTCAGCGCCTGCACCAGTTGCCGTTGGCGCAGGGCCAGCAGGCGCAGCACGCTGTCGTCCACGGTCAGCTCGCGCTGGCCCTTGAGCTTGCCCAGCAGGCGGCCGCCGTAGCTGCGGGCGGTTTGCAGCGCGCCGCCGGCGATCGCCCCGGCCAGGGCCGCCGCGCCCAGGGTCAGGCCGCCCACCAGCAGGTCGACGCCGGCCCCGGCCGCCGCGCCGGCGGCGATCCCGCCACCGACCCGCACGCCCAGCTGCTTGAGGGTTTCCGGGTTGAACAGGTCATCGCCCCAACGCCCGTCGAGCAGCGGCACATCGCTGGCGGCGGCATCCTGCGGGCGGAAGGCGTAGAGCTTGAGCAACGCCTCGACGCAGCGTTGTTCGCGCTGGCGCACGGCCTTGCGCAGTTCGCCGATGGCCTGCTGTTCCTGCTCGACCTCGCTGACCACGCTGCGCCGGCAGGCGGCGCAATCGATCAGCAGTTCGGCGATCAGCCGCGCGGCGCTTTGCTGGCGAGCCGCGCGTTGCGCCTGCTGGTCGGCGATCAGGCGTTCCAGCTGCGGCCGCGAGCTTTCCAGGAGCAACGCCAGGCTTTCATACAGCCGCCGCTCGCCGTCCTCCGGCGGCGCCACGCTGTCGAACCGCACCAGCGCGTGCAGGCCCAGGCGGGCCAGGGCTTCGCGCCAGTCCGGCTCGCGATGGTCGGCGCTGCTGACGAAATTCAGCACCGGCAGCAGCGGCTTGCCGCAACTGGCGAGGACTTCCAGTTCGTCGCGGTACTTGGCCAGTACCGGCTCGCGGGCGTCGATTACATACAGCCCGGCGTCGGAGTCCAGCAGCTGGCGCAGCACCTTGGCTTCCTGTTCGAAACGCTGGCGCGCCTCGCTGCCTTCGAGAAACCGCACCAGGCGGGCCGGGCCGTCCAGGCGCTCGCCGGGGTGCTCCAGGCGTTCCAGGTAATCGAGCAGGGCGATGGCGTCTTCCAGGCCGGGGGTGTCGTACAGGTCGAGCAGCGGTTCGCCGTCCACCGACAGCCGCGCGCCCTCGACATGGCGGGTGGTGCTGGGGCGATGGGAGACCTCGCCGAAGCCGACGTCCCGGGTCAGGGTGCGCAGCAGGGAGGTCTTGCCGACGTTGGTGTGGCCGACTACCGCCAGCTTCAACGGCGGTTTGCGAGGATCAGTCATGCCCGGTCTCCAGCCAGTTCAGCGGCACGCAATCGGCGAACGGCAGCTCCAGTTGTTGCAGGGCCACCTGCCAGTCACCCAGGCGTTCGGCGTCCAGCGCCTGGCCCGGTGGCGCCTGCAGCAGCCAGACCCGGGTGGCAGTGGCGCTGCGGGCCAGCTCGGCGATCAGCGCCAGGCTGCCACGGTCCGGCGAGCGCCGTGGATCGCAGGCGATGGCCAGGCGCGCCGGCGGAAAGCGGCTCATCTGTTCCAGCAGCTTGTGCCGGGATTCGCGGCTGTCGAGGATGCCGGCGTCTTTCACCGTGGCCGGCAATTGCGGTGGCCAGGGGCGCTGGTCGTCCAGTTCGATGGCCACCAGCAGGGCGCCATCGCTGTCCTGCGCGCTGACGCCGCCTTCGATACGGTGCAGCAAGTCGGGGGCGGCATCGTTGATCCCCAGGCGTTCGCTGCTGGGCATCAACGCTTCGCGCAGCTGGCTGTAGCCGGGGAGGTTGAGGTCCAGTTGCAGGCGCGCCTGCCCGTGCTTCCAGCGCCAGCGACAGAACAGCATCAACAGCAGGCGCGGCAGCACGCCGTAAATGATCAGCGAGGCCACCAGCCAGACGGCCCACATCTGGCGCACCAGTTCGGTGTTGTAAACATCCCGGGTGCTGGCGTGAATCATCTCTACGGTCGGTACGCCAAAACCTATGGCACGGGGTATGGCGGCGAGGGCGTTGGTCATCGCCACGAAGGCATCCGCGCCGAGCAGGGTGCTTTCCCAGTAGAACCCGTAGCGCTTGGTGATCAGCAGCATCAGCAGGATTGCCGTGGCGCTGAGCAGGGCCAGCAGCCACAAGCCGTTGACCAGGGTGCCGATGGCCCAGCGATTGAGTTTGCGCCGTTGCAGCAACAGCAGCAGGGCGGGCGCCAGCTGCGCGGCCTTGGCGTCGCGGGCGAGCTTGGCGCTGAGCCACAGCCACAGGCGGCCGAGGCTGGCGCCCTGTTCGCCGGCGAACAGCAGGCCCAGGGCCCAGCTCAGCAACAGGAGCAGGTTGAGACCGAGCAGGCTGCCCAGGGCCCAGAACACATTGACCGGCGCCTGCCCGTTGCCCAGGGCGGCGAAGGCCAGGCCGGCGCCGCTGACGATGGCCAGCAGCGCCAGCAGCATCAGCGCCAGGCGCGCACCCTGGACCCAGTGGCGCAGGGCAGCGGCCAGGCCGTCGCGTTCGGCCAGCCACAGCGCGCGGTATTGGAGGCGGCTCGCCAGATCGCCGCCAGCGGTGCGCGCCAGGCGATTGGCTTCCTGGTCCTCCAGGGCGCCGGCGTGTTCTTCACGCAGGCGTACGGCTTCGGTGAGCCAGAGTTTTTCCAGTGGGGTCAGTGCTGTCACACGTCATTCCGTTGCTCAAATGAGGGGTGAGCATAACCGCTGTCGCGCCGATCGGGGTACGTTGCGGGGCACCGAGCCTCTGGTATCCTCGCCGGCATGAAAAAATCTCTCCCTCTCAGCCTGATCGCGGCCCTCGGTGAAAACCGCGTGATCGGCGTCGACAACAGCATGCCCTGGCACTTGCCGGGGGATTTCAAATACTTCAAGGCCACCACCCTGGGCAAGCCGATCATCATGGGTCGCAAGACCTGGGATTCGCTGGGGCGTCCGCTGCCGGGGCGGCTGAATATCGTGGTCAGTCGCCAGGCCGACCTGCGGCTCGAAGGCGCCGAGGTGTACCCATCGCTGGAAGCCGCGGTGGCGCGTGCCGAGGAATGGGCGCTGGAGCAGGGCGTTACCGAGCTGATGCTGATTGGCGGGGCGCAGCTGTATGCCCAGGGCCTGGAGCAGGCCGATCGCCTGTACCTGACACGCGTGGCGTTGAGCCCGGAAGGGGATGCGTGGTTCCCGGAGTTCGATCAGCAGCAGTGGAAACTGGTGTCTGACGTGCCGAACCCGGCGGAAGGCGACAAGCCGGCCTACAGCTTCGAAGTCTGGGAAAGGGTTTAACCCCGTAGCCCTGTAGCCGCTGCCGAGCTCGCGAGGCTGCGATCGAGGACGAAGTCCTCGCAAAACCTGAGCGCGCGGTGTTTCAGGAAAAACAGGTTGTCTGGTTTTACGACTGCTTCGCAGTCGATCGCAGCCTCGCAGGCTCGGCAGCGGCTACAGGTGGCAGCCCCGTTCCGGGCGTGAACCCGGAACGGGGCTGGAATCAGGCCTGCGCCAGCTCCGCATGCTCATCGGCATCGAGCTTTTCTTTATCGGTCTGCTGCATGATCTGGCTGGTGATCGCACCGGCGGTCATCGAACCGCTGACGTTCAGTGCGGTACGGCCCATGTCGATCAGCGGCTCCACGGAAATCAGCAGCGCCACCAGGGACACCGGCAAGCCCATGGCCGGCAGCACGATCAGCGCGGCGAAGGTCGCGCCACCGCCCACCCCGGCCACACCGGCCGAACTCAAGGTCACTATCGCCACCAGGGTCGCGATCCACAGCGGGTCCAGCGGGTTGATGCCGACGGTCGGGGCCACCATCACCGCCAGCATCGCCGGGTACAGGCCGGCGCAGCCGTTCTGCCCGATGGTCGCGCCGAACGAGGCGGCGAAGCTGGCGATGGACTGCGGAATGCCCAGGCGGCTGGTCTGCGCCTCGATGCTCAGCGGGATGGTCGCGGCGCTGGAGCGACTGGTGAAGGCAAAGGTCAGCACCGGCCAGACCTTGCGGAAGAAGCGCAGCGGGTTGATCCCGGCCAGCGACACCAGCAGGCCGTGAACCACGAACATCAGGCCCAGGCCGATGTAGGACACCACCACGAAACTGCCGAGCTTGATGATGTCCTGCAGGTTGGAGCTGGCGACCACCTTGGTCATCAGCGCCAGCACGCCGTAAGGGGTCAGCTTCATCACCAGGCGTACCAGGCGGGTGACCCAGGCTTGCAGGGTGTCGATGGCGTTGACCACTTTCTGGCCCTTGTCGGCGTCGTCCTTGAGCAGTTGCAGGGCGGCGATACCGAGGAAGGCGGCGAAGATCACCACGCTGATGATCGAGGTCGGCTTGGCCCGGGCCAGGTCGGCGAAGGGGTTCTGCGGAATGAAGGACAGCAGCAACTGCGGGATATTCAGGTCGGCGACCTTGCCCGCGTAATCGCTCTGGATCACCTGCAGGCGAGCCATTTCCTGGGTACCGGCCACCAGCCCTTCGGCGGTCAGGCCGAACAGGTTGGTCAGGGCGATGCCGATCACCGCGGCGATGGCGGTGGTGAACAGCAGGGTGCCGATGGTCAGGAAGCTGATTTTGCCCAGGGACGAGGCGTTGTGCAGGCGCGCCACGGCACTGAGGATCGAGGCGAACACCAGCGGGATCACGATCATCTGCAGCAGCTGCACGTAACCGTTGCCCACCAGGTCGAACCAGCCGATGGAGGTTTTCAGGATGGGGTTGCCGGCACCGTAGAGGCTGTGCAGGGCAACACCGAAGACCACGCCCAGCACCAGCGCCAGCAGGACCTTCTTGGCCAGGCTCCAGGTGGTGTGACGGGTTTGTGCCAGGCCCAGCAGCAAGGCGAGGAACACCAGCAGATTGAGGATCAGCGGCAGGTTCATTGAGGCTCCATAAGACTTGTGCCAATCGCTTGTGGCTGCGATTGCGAACCGGCAAGCCTAACAGCTTGATATCTAATGAATTAATATCAAAAACGCATTGAGACTGTCGTTTTTGGAATAAGCCGCTGACGCTCAGGCACATGCCGGTGGCGGAATCAGGACGCGGGCGGTCGCCCACAGGCGAGGATTGTCACAGCGATTTGTTAGCGTCGATCTCTTTAAATCAGGGAGAAAACGCCGATGAAACTCACTCCGAAATTTCTGGTTGCCGCACTCTGCCTGGGCCTTGCCGGCCAGGTTCTCGCCACCGACTTGAAGCACTGGCCCGCGGAACAGGCCAAGCAACTGGACGCGATGATCGCGGCCAACGCCAACAAGGGTAACTACGCGGTGTTCGACATGGACAACACCAGTTACCGCTACGACCTGGAAGAGTCGCTGCTGCCGTTCATGGAGAACAAGGGCCTGATCACCCGCGAGACCCTCGACCCCTCCCTGAAGCTGATGCCGTTCAAGGACACCGCCGAGCACAAGGAAAGCCTGTTCAGCTACTACTACCGCCTCTGTGAAATCGACGACATGGTCTGCTACCCCTGGGTGGCGCAGGTGTTCTCCGGCTTCACCCTCAAGGAACTCAAGGGTTATGTCGACGAGCTGATGGCCTCGGGCAAACCGGTGCCGGCCACTTATTTCGAAGGCGACGTGGTCAAGAACACCGAGATCAATCCGCCGAAGATCTTCACCGGCCAGAAAGAGCTGTACAACAAGCTGATGGAGAACGGCATCGAGGTCTACGTGATGACCGCCGCCTCCGAGGAACTGGTGCGCATGGTCGCGTCCGATCCGAAGTACGGCTACAACGTCAAGCCGCAGAACGTCATCGGCGTGACCACCCTGCTCAAGGACCGCAAGACCGGCGAGCTGACCACCGCGCGCAAGCAGATCACCGCCGGCAAATATGACGAGAAGGCCAACCTCGGCCTGGAACTGACCCCTTACCTGTGGACCCCGGCGACCTGGATGGCCGGCAAGCACGCAGCGATCCTGACTTACATCGACGAGTGGAAAAAACCGGTGCTGGTGGGTGGCGACACCCCGACCAGCGACGGCTACATGCTGTTCCATGGTGTCGACGTGGCCAAGGGCGGCATCCACCTGTGGGTCAACCGCAAGGACAAGTACATGGCCCAGATCAACGGCATGATGGCCAAGCATGCCGCGGCCCAGGCCAAGGAAGGGCTGCCGGTGACGGCGGACAAGAACTGGGTGATCGTCAAGCCGGAAGATATCCAGTAACAGCGGGTTGAACCCATCGCGGGCAAGC
>NZ_JAQZAB010000133.1:43779-84567 GCF_028640915.1 Pseudomonas sp. B3G-3
TCTGTAGGAGCGAGGCTTGCCCGCGATAGGCCTCGCAGAGGCCGATCTCCAGGCAAAAAAATGCCCCGCACTTGGCGGGGCATTTTCATTCAGCGGCAGGCAATCACAGGCCGTCGAGCATTGCCTTGTTGCGCACCGCGCCCTTGTCGGCGCTGGTGGCCAGCAGGGCGTAGGCCTTCAGGGCGGTGGTCACCTTGCGTGGGCGTTTTTCCACCGGCTTCCAGCCTTTCTTGTCCTGCTCCACACGGCGGGCGGCCAGTTCTTCGTCGCTGACCAACAGGTTGATCGAGCGGTTCGGAATGTCGATCAGCACCTTGTCGCCGTCCTGGACCAGGCCGATGGCGCCGCCCGCGGCAGCTTCCGGCGAAGCGTGGCCGATGGACAGGCCCGAGGTACCGCCGGAGAAGCGGCCGTCGGTCAGCAGGGCACAGGCTTTGCCCAGGCCCTTGGACTTCAGGTAGGAGGTCGGGTAGAGCATTTCCTGCATGCCCGGGCCGCCTTTCGGACCTTCGTAGCGAATGATGACGATGTCGCCTTCCTTCACTTCGTCGGCGAGGATGCCGCGTACTGCGCTGTCCTGGCTTTCGAAGATCTTCGCGTTGCCTTCGAAGACGTGGATCGACTCGTCGACGCCGGCGGTCTTCACCACGCAGCCGTCCAAGGCGATGTTGCCGTACAGCACGGCCAGGCCGCCTTCTTTCGAGTAGGCGTGCTCGACGCTGCGAATGCAGCCGTGTTCACGGTCGTCGTCGAGGCTCGGCCAGCGGGTCGACTGGCTGAACGCGGTCTGGGTCGGGATGCCGGCCGGGCCTGCCTTGAAGAAGTGGTGCACCGCTTCGTCGTTGGTCTGGGTGATGTCCCACTTGGCGATGGCTTCTTCCATGCTGCGGCTGTGCACGGTCGGCAGGTCGGTGTGCAGCAGGCCGCCACGGGCCAGGGAACCGAGGATGCTGAAGATGCCGCCGGCGCGGTGCACGTCTTCCATGTGGTACTTCTGGATGTTCGGCGCCACCTTGCACAGCTGCGGCACGCTGCGGGACAGGCGGTCGATGTCGCGCAGGTCGAAGTCGATCTCGGCTTCCTGGGCGGCGGCCAGCAGGTGCAGGATGGTGTTGGTCGAACCGCCCATGGCGATGTCGAGCATCATGGCGTTCTCGAACGCCTTGAAGTTGGCGATGTTGCGCGGCAGCACCGACTCGTCGTTCTCGCCGTAGTAGCGCTTGCACAGCTCGACGATGGTGCGGCCGGCCTGCAGGAACAGCTGCTCGCGGTCGCTGTGGGTGGCCAGGGTCGAACCGTTGCCCGGCAGGGCCAGGCCCAGGGCTTCGGTCAGGCAGTTCATCGAGTTGGCGGTGAACATGCCGGAGCAGGAACCGCAGGTCGGGCAGGCGCTGCGCTCGTACTCGGCGACCTTCTCGTCAGAAGCGCTGGAGTCGGCGGCGATCACCATGGCGTCGACCAGGTCGAGGCCGTGGGAGGCGAGCTTGGTCTTGCCGGCTTCCATCGGGCCGCCGGAGACGAAGATCACCGGGATGTTCAGGCGCAGGGCGGCCATCAGCATGCCGGGGGTGATCTTGTCGCAGTTGGAGATGCAGACGATGGCGTCGGCGCAGTGGGCGTTGACCATGTATTCCACGGAGTCGGCGATGATCTCGCGGCTCGGCAGCGAATACAGCATGCCGTCGTGACCCATGGCGATGCCGTCATCCACGGCGATGGTGTTGAATTCCTTGGCCACGCCGCCGGCGCGTTCGATTTCGCGGGCGACCAGCTGGCCCAGGTCCTTGAGGTGCACGTGGCCCGGTACGAACTGGGTGAAGGAGTTGGCAATGGCGATGATCGGCTTCTTGAAGTCGTCATCTTTCATCCCCGTGGCGCGCCACAGTGCGCGGGCGCCGGCCATGTTGCGGCCGTGGGTGGATGTTTTCGAGCGGTAATCAGGCATGGAGCACTCCGGGCGGCTAATCAGGTAACAAATGGGGAGTGAGCTTCTATTGACCTCTGGAACACTCAGAAATGGCCGTGTGTCCTGAAGCTGCCGATGACGCCGCGGGATCGCCGCGCGCCTCAGCCTGAGCTCATAAACCCGCCGGGGGATGACTGGCGATGAATCTCGCGATTCTACACCGCTGGCGCCAGGAAGGAATGCCGCGAAACGCTGTGGCAGGACGGCTGACCTGAACCTGTAGGAGCGAGCTTGCTCGCGAAGGGCTTCAATGATGACGCGGACATGCAGGATGTGTGCGGCGTCCTTGAGATTTTTCGCGAGCAAGCTCGCTCCTACAGGGGATTCGTGGGGGCCGTAAGGTCAGAGCCAGATGGCATCCCATAGCGGATAGTCACCGATGTGTTGGACCAGCTCGGCGCGCAGCGGGTTGGCGATGATGTAGCGGGCCATGGCTTTCAGGTCTTCGTCACGACGCAGTGCGCGATCGAAATAGCCTTGCTGCCAGACGGGGGCGGAGCTTTCGCGGGTTCGGTTGATGGCTCTGGCGCTACGAGATTTGGTGGCTTGCATCAGCCGCGGCAAATCGCCGTTGTGCAGTTCCACCAGCCAGTGGAAATGGTCGGGCATTACCACCCAGGCTAGCGAGGTTGCTGCGCCTGTTTGTTGGGCATACCTGAGTTCGTTGACTACCCGGCGACCGAGGTGCCAGTCGTGGAAGATGGCTGAACGGTTTCGGGTGACAGCCGTGAGCAGGTAGATACGGCCCGATTCCGAGTAGCGACCGAGGCGCAGGCGATGGGCGTGTGGCGTGTTGGACATTCCGTTGTCCTCTTCGATGGATGGAAGAGCAACGGTAGGTGCTGTGAAGAAGGCTGTCGTAGTGACAATGGGACTGGATGTATCTGTAGGAGCGAGCTTGCTCGCGAAAAAAACATCAGGCACTGCGATTCGGCAGGGCGGGCGCGTTATCGTTGACGTTTTTCGCGAGCAAGCTCGCTCCTACAGGTTTTGTAACGCCTTGTGTAGCGATTAGCTGTTAGGCAGCAGGCGGCAGGTGATGCTCTTGATGTAGCGGGTTTCCGGGATGGCCGGGTGCACCGGGTGGTCCGGGCCCTGGCCGCCGCGTTCCAGCAGCTGGATATTGCGGTCCAGGTGGCGGGCGCTGGTGAGCAGGATGTTCTGCAGGTCGTCTTCCGGCAGATGCATCGAGCACGAAGCGCTGACCAGGATGCCGTCCTTGCTGAGCAGGCGCATGGCCTGTTCGTTCAGGCGGCGGTAGGCGCCTTCGCCGTTCTTCAGGTCTTTCTTGCGTTTGATGAAGGCGGGCGGGTCGGCCACGATCACGTCGAAACGCTCTTCGGCGGCCTTGAGTTCTTTCAGGGCCTCGAATACGTCGCCTTCGATGCAGGTGACTTTCTCGGCGATGCCGTTCAGTGCGGCGTTGCGCTCAACGCCATCGAGGGCGAAGCCCGAGGCATCGACACAGAACACTTCGCTGGCACCGAAGGCGCCGGCCTGCACGCCCCAGCCGCCGATGTAGCTGAACAGGTCCAGCACGCGCTTGCCCTTGGCGTAAGGCGCCAGGCGGGCGCGGTTCATGCGGTGGTCGTAGAACCAGCCGGTTTTCTGGCCTTCCATCACCGGGGCTTCGAACTTCACACCGTTCTCTTCCAGGGCGACCCATTCCGGCACCAGGCCGAACACGGTTTCCACGTAGCGGTTGAGGCCTTCGGCATCACGCGCGGCGGAGTCGTTCTTGAACAGGATGCCGCTGGGCTTGAGCACCTGGACCAGGGCGGCGATCACGTCGTCCTTGTGCTGTTCCATGGTCGCCGACGCCAGCTGCACCACGAGGATGTCGCCGAAACGGTCGACCACCAGGCCCGGCAGCAGGTCGGAGTCGCCGTAGACCAGCCGGTAGAACGGCTTGTCGAACAGGCGCTCGCGCAGCGACAGGGCCACGTTCAGGCGGTGCACCAGCAACGATTTGTCCAGCGCCAGCTTGGCGTCGCGCGACAGCAGGCGGGCGCAGATCAGGTTGTTCGGGCTCATGGCGACGACGCCCAGCGGCTTGCCGCCGGCGGCTTCCAGCACTGCCTGGTCGCCTGCCTTGAAGCCGTGGAGTGGGGTGGCGGCTACATCGATTTCGTTGCTGTAGACCCACAGGTGGCCGGCGCGCAGGCGGCGATCGGCGTTGGCTTTGAGGCGCAGGCTTGGCAGGGACATGACGTCGCTCCGGAAAAAAGAGCGGGAGTATAACGTGTTGCGCTCGCCGAGAGGCTGGCGAGTGGATATGCGGTGACAGGGCAGACCCGCCATGGATATCCCGCGCCTGCCCCGGCGTTGCCCCGAGGCGCCCGTTGTAAAGTTCCTGTCGGGTGGCCATGGGCGCCTTTTAAAGGGTTAGAATCGCCGCCTAGTCCAGAGTGCGTATCTATGTCCCAAGAGCTTTCCGCCGAACAGATTCAACAGGCCCTGCAAGGCATCAGCGTGCCGCCCCAACCGCAAATCATGGTGGATTTGCAGATGGAGCAGTACATGCCCGACCCTGACCTGGAAGTGATCGCGCGGCTGATCTCCCAGGATCCGGGCCTTTCCGGCGCCCTGCTGAAAATCGTCAACTCGCCGTATTACGGGCTGAGCAACAAGATCGCCTCGATCCAGCGCGCGGTGAACCTGCTGGGTAGCCGTTCGATCATCAACCTGATCAACGCGCAGTCGATCAAGGGCGAGATGAGCGACGAAACCATCGTCACCCTCAATCGTTTCTGGGACACCGCCCAGGATGTGGCGATGACCTGCCTGACCCTGGCCAAGCGCACCGGCTCGCAAGCGGTCGACGAAGCCTATGCCCTGGGGCTGTTCCACGATTGCGGCGTGCCGTTGATGCTCAAGCGCTTCCCCGACTACATGACGGTGCTGGAAGAGGCCTACGCCAGCGCGGGCCCCGAGAACCGGGTGGTGGACACGGAAAACCGTGTGTTCAATACCAACCACGCGGTGGTCGGTTACTACACGGCCAAGTCCTGGCGCCTGCCGGAGCACGTGACCAACGCCATCGCCAATCATCACAACGCGCTGGCGATCTTCAGCGACGAGTCTTCGCGCAACAGCCAGCTGAAGAACCTGCTGGCGATCCTGAAAATGGCCGAGCATATCTGCGCGTCCTACCGGGTGCTGGGCAATCAGGTCGATGATCATGAATGGAACAGCATCGGCCATCTGATCCTCGATTACGTCGGCCTGTCCGACTATGACTTCGAGAACCTCAAGGAAACCGTGCGCGAACTGGGCGCGCACTGATTCCCGACCACGTTATAGAGAACACGAGGCGCACATGCCTGAATTACCGGAAGTCGAAACCACCCGGCGCGGTATCGCGCCGCACCTGGAAGGGCAGCGCGTCAGCCGCGTGATCGTGCGCGAGCGGCGTCTGCGCTGGCCGATTCCGGAGGACCTCGATGTGCGCCTGTCCGGCCAGCAGATCGTCAAGGTCGAGCGCCGCGCCAAGTACCTGCTGATCAATGCCGAAGTCGGCACCCTGATCAGTCACCTGGGTATGTCGGGCAACCTGCGCCTGGTGGAAGTCGGCCTGCCGGCGGCCAAGCACGAGCATGTCGATATCGAGCTGGAGTCCGGCCTGGCACTGCGCTACACCGACCCGCGGCGCTTTGGCGCGATGCTCTGGAGCCTCGATCCGCTCAATCACGAGCTGCTGATCCGCCTGGGGCCGGAGCCGCTGACCGACCTGTTCGACGGCGAGCGCCTGTATCAGCTGTCGCGGGGACGTTCGATGGCGGTCAAGCCGTTCATCATGGACAACGCGGTGGTGGTGGGGGTGGGCAATATCTACGCGACCGAAGCGCTGTTCGCCGCCGGCATCGACCCGCGTCGCGAAGCCAAGGGGATTTCCCGGGCGCGCTACCTGAAGCTGGCGATCGAGATCAAACGTATCCTGGCCGCGGCCATCGAGCGCGGTGGCACCACCCTGCGCGACTTTATCGGCGGCGACGGGCAGCCGGGCTATTTCCAGCAGGAACTGTTCGTCTACGGGCGTGGCGGGGAACACTGCAAGGTCTGTGGCACGGGGCTGCGCGAGATCAAGCTGGGGCAGCGTGCGAGCGTGTTCTGCCCTAAATGCCAGAGCTGAAAAGCATCGCGGGCAAGCCTCGCTCCTACAGAAGCAAAACCCTGTAGGGGCGAGCGGGCGGCGATCCGACTTGCCCGCGAAGGCGTCCAGCCAGGCGCTAAATTTCTCAAGCCTTGCCGGTGATCTTCCGGTACTTGGCCATCAACTCTTCTTCGGTCTCCGGGTGGGCCTCGTCCAGCGGGATGCAATCCACCGGGCAGACCTGCTGGCATTGCGGCTCGTCATAGTGGCCGACACATTGGGTGCACAGGTTCGGGTCGATCACGTAGATCTCTTCGCCTTGGGAAATCGCGGCGTTCGGGCACTCGGGTTCGCAGACGTCGCAGTTGATGCAATCGTCGGTGATGATCAGGGACATGGGGCACTCCGGCCGGGGCGGCGGGCCCAGGCATTTGAAAAACCAATGGCGCAATTGTGCCGCATTGGCGAGCGCAGTGCACGCGGGGCTCGATGGGAGGGGCGTTTGCAGGTCGGCTGCGCGGAAGCTGGCGCAGGCCGCGCCAGCTCCCGCGGGGGTTATTTCTTGAAGCGCAGGGTCAGGGCGTCGGCCACGGCCGGATGCACGAACTTGCTGATATCGCCGCCCAATGCCGCGATTTCCCGGACCAGGGTCGAGGAAATGAACGAATAACGTTCAGACGGCGTGAGGAACAGGCTTTCCACGTCCGGCGCCAGTTGGCGGTTCATGTTGGCCAGCTGGAATTCGTATTCGAAGTCCGAAACCGCCCGCAGCCCCCGCAGGAAGACATTGGCGTTCTGCTCCTTGGCGAAATGCGCGAGCAGCGTGGAAAAACCGACGACTTCAACGTTCGGCAGATGCTTGGTGACCTCGCGAGCCAGTTCCACACGCTGTTCCAGGGGAAAAAGCGGGTTTTTCTTCGGGCTGGCGGCGACGGCGATGATCACATGATCGAACAGGCGCGAGGCGCGTTCGACCAGATCGCCATGGCCCTTGGTAATAGGGTCGAAGGTACCTGGGTACAACACTCGGTTCATCGCGTCGTCCTGGCGGGAGTCCGTTGGGGAGTCGGATGGTATCGCAGCCTTTCCGGTCGGCCAAGTCGCCTGTAACGGAAGAAAGCACTATAGACGACGAAAATAAGCGGCGTTTTCACCTGCTTTTCAGCCGTTCGGCCAGGGCCGTGGCCAGTTGCGCGGTCAGGCCGTAGACCGACAATTGCGGATTGGCGCCGATGCTGGTGGGGAACAGCGAACCGTCGTGGATCGACAGATTGGCCAGTTGGTGATGGCGGCCCAGGCTGTCGGCGACAGCGTTTTTCGGGTCTTCGCCCATGGCGCAACCGCCCATCACATGGGCGCTGCCCAGGCGGGTGCGGTACAGCGCAAGGTTCAGGCCGTCGATCAGGGTCCTGGCCTCGGCCAGGGTCTTCACGTAGCGGGCATCGCTGTGCATCGGCATGACCGCCTTGGCGCCGCCGGCGAACTGGATCTGCGCCATGCTGTGAAAGGCCCGGCGCACGCCGTCCCAGGCGTAGTCCGAGACCTGATAGTCGAGCACCGGCGAACCGTCGCCGCGCAGTTCCACGCTGCCGCCGCTGCTGTCCGGGTGAAAACCGTCGCGCAGCAGCGCGAGCATGGCGTGGGTGTGGGGCAGTTGCTGCATGTTCAGGGCGCTTTGCGGGCCGAAACCGCCGAGCAGGGTGGCGGCCAGCGCCGGTTGCAGCGGTGGTACCTCGAGCTTGTAGGACATCTTGCCAGTGGCGCCGTCCTGCCACTGGAAATGATCGGAGTAGATCGACTGCGGCGCACCGTAGAACGGGTTGATCACCTGGTCGAACTGCCCGGCGGAGAAGTTCACCAGGTGCAGGAAGGTGCGTTTGCCCAGGCGTTTGTGCGGATCGGCCGCATCGGAGCGCAGCAGCAGGGCCGGGCTGTTGATGCCGCCACCGGCCAGCACGTAGTGCCGGGCCTTGACCTTGATGGTGCGCCCGGTGGGCGCCACGCAGCGCTCGTCCATGGCCAGGCAGAGCAGGCTCTCGACCTGGTCGCCCTTGATCTGCAAGCGCTCGGCGCGGGCCAGGTACAGCAGCTCGCCGCCTTTCTCCAGGGTCGCGGGAATGGTGGTGACCATCATCGACTGCTTGGCGTTGGTCGGGCAGCCCATGCCGCAATAGCCAAGGTTCCAGCAGCCGCGCACGTTGCGCGGGATCACGTGCCAGCTGTAGCCGAGCTTTTCGCAGCCGATCCTGATCACGTCGTTGTTGGCGTTGGGCGGCATGATCCACGGGGCGACCCCCAGGCGCTGCTCCATTTTTTCGAACCAGGGCGCCATCTCGGCCGGGTTGTGGCCCTTGACGCCGTGCTCCTTGGCCCAGTGCTCCAGGGTCGGCTCGGGAGTACGGAAGCTGGACGTCCAGTTGATCAGGGTGGTGCCGCCGACCGCGCGGCCTTGCAGGATGGTGATGGCGCCATCCTTGCTCATGCGGCCGATGCCTTCCTGATAGAGGCTGGCGTAGGCCTGGTCCTCGAGCATCTTGAAGTCGTCGCTGGTCTTGAGCGGCCCTTCTTCGATCAGCAGCACCTTGTAGCCGGCGGCGCTGAGGATCTCGGCGCTGGTGCCGCCGCCCGCGCCGCTGCCGATGATGGCGACATCCGCTTCGAGGGTCAGGTCCTCCTGCAATTGCGAGCCGTTGTAGGTTTTCCAGCCTCGGGCCAGGCCTTCGCGAAACAGATCGGGTACGGGCATATCAGGCGCTCTCTAGTTGTTCTGTATTTCTGTAGCTGCTGCCGCAGACTGCGATCGACTGCAAAACAAGCCCCTGCGGGGCTTATCGCAGCCTGCGGCAGCGGCTACGGGTGTCAGATCCTGGGCGGCCCGGGATAACCGCAATGGGCCCAGGATTCGGGGCGGCTGTACCAGGCCATCATCACCAGTTGCAGCAGTGACGCGTGGCCCATGCGCAGCAGGCTGAGGGAGCTGTTTTTCCAGCGTTCGAGAAAGTGCCGGATGTCTTCGGCGCTGGCGTTTTCCCAGCTGCCCCAGATGCCGGTCAGGGGGCCGCGGGTGATGCCCATGCCCAGCACGTCGAACAGCTGGCGGGTGAGCTTGAGCATCTCAGGCGACAAGTGGTCGAGGCTGTGATCCAGGCTGTTCAGGGTGGCGTCGAGCGCCGCCGGCAGCTTCTCGGCAGCCACGGCGCCGTCGAGCATGACCGGGATCAGCGCCCGCAGCACCGGCAGGTCACTGCTGCGCAATGCGGTAAAGCCGCTGGCCGCGGTGCCGGACGAGCAGCCGCTGAGGCTGGCGCCGAGGCCGGCGGTGGTCAGGAACGCGCTGGCGCACAGGCCAATTTTCAACAGGCCACGGCGCGACAGTACGGGTGCTGCAGGCAGGCTGGGAGTCATTATCGTTATTACCCGGCAATGGTCTGGTTAGCGGATGAACAGCTTCTGGATCAGCTTCTGGATCGGTTTGCCATAAGGCGGGTAGATCAGTCGCGCGGCATTCAGGCGCTGCTTGCTCAGTACACCCTTGGCTTTGCTGAAGGTCAGGAAACCCTCGTGACCGTGGTAATGGCCCATGCCCGAGTGGCCGATGCCGCCGAACGGCATGTCGTCCTGGGCGACGTGCAGCAGGGTGTCGTTGAGGCAGACCCCGCCCGAGTGGGTTTCGTTGAGTACCCGCTCCTGCTCGGCCTTGTCGTAGCCGAAGTAGTAGAGCGCCAGGGGGCGAGGGCGCTGGTTGATGTAGGCGAAGGCCTGGTCCAGGCCGGTGTAGGGCACGATCGGCAGGATCGGGCCGAAGATCTCGTCCTGCATCACCGTCATGTCGTCGCTGACATTGAGCATCAGGCTGTGGCCCATGCGCCGCTCCTGGTTTTCCTCGAACAGCGGGATCAGCAGCGCGCCCTTGCTGGTGGCGTCGCTGATGTAGCTGTTCAGGCGCGCCAGTTGCCGCGGGTTGATGATCGCCGTGTAGTCGGGGTTGTCGACCAGGGTCGGGAAGAAGCCCCGGACCACCTGGCGATAGGCGTCGACGAAGGCGCCGACGCGGTGTTCCGGGACCAGCACGTAGTCCGGGGCGACGCAGGTCTGGCCGGCGTTCATGGTCTTGCCGAAGGCGATGCGTTCGGCGGCGTCCTTGAGCGGCACGTCGTCGGAAACGATGGCCGGGGATTTGCCGCCCAGCTCCAGGGTCACCGGGGTCAGGTTTTCCGCCGCAGCGCGCATCACGTGCTTGCCGATGCTGGTGGCGCCGGTGAACAGCAGGTGATCGAAAGGCAGCCGGGAGAAGGCCACGCCCACGTCGGCTTCGCCCAGCACCACGGCGACCAGGTCCTCGGGGAACGCCTTGGCCAGCAGGCGCTTGAGCAGCAGGCCGGTGGCGGGGGTCGATTCGCTGAGCTTGAGCAATACCCGGTTGCCGGCGGCGAGCGCGCCGACCAGCGGGCCGATGGCCAGGAACAGCGGGTAGTTCCACGGCACGATCACCCCGACCACGCCCAGCGGCTGGTAGACGACCTTGGCCGAGGCCGGCTGGAAGGCCACGCCGACTTTGCGCCGCGAAGGTTTCATCCAGCCCTTGAGGTGTTTGCTGGCGTAGTGGATACCCTGCAGGCTGGGCATGATTTCGGCGAGCAGGGTTTCGTCGGCGCTGCGATGGCTGAAGTCTTCGCTGATGGCCTCGATCAGGGCCTGGCGTTCGCTGTCGAGCAGGTCGCGCAGGCTCTTGAGCCATTGCTGGCGCTGGGCGGCCGGTGGCATGGGGTTGGCCGCGAAGGCCTGGCGCTGGACAGCGAACAGACGGTGGAGCTCATCCAGCTGCTGGTGGGCTTCCGGCAAGTAGGCGATTTCGGCAGACATGGGCGGCTCCGGTTTTTGTGGGTGGGAGATTTTTAGAGTTTATACTCTAAAATGTCAAATGAGATCCCGGGCCAGCTTTGATTTATCCCATCGGGGATAGGTCGTAAGATGCCGGGCAATGCCTTCTCGATTAAAGCCCACGCTCATGGCCCCACGCATAAAAACCCGCGAACGTATCGTCCAGAACAGCCTGGAGCTGTTCAACCAGCAAGGCGAACGCAGTGTCAGCACCAATCACATTGCCGCCCACATGGAGATTTCGCCGGGCAACCTGTATTACCACTTCCCCAACAAGCAGGCGATTATCGCCGTGCTGTTCTGCGAGTACGAAGCCCTGGTCGACAGCTTCCTGCGCCTGCCCCAGGGCCGCAGCGTGACCGTGGAGGACAAGCGCTATTACCTGCAGGAACTGCTGGCCGCCATGTGGCGCTATCGCTTCCTGCACCGCGACCTGGAACACCTGCTCGACAGCGACGCCGAACTGGCCGCCCGTTACCGGCGTTTCTCCCAGCGCTGCCTGATCCACGGCACGGCGATCTACGAAGGTTTCGTCGAGGCCGGCATCCTGCGGATGGACAAGGTGCAGATCGAGTCCCTGACCCTCAATGCCTGGATCATCCTTACCTCCTGGGTGCGTTTTTTGTGCACCACCCGGGAAAACTCCGCGCACCTGAGCGAAGAAGCCATCAAGCGCGGTGTGTACCAGGTGCTGGTGCTGGAGGCCGGGTTCGTCACCGACCACGCCCGGGAGGCGGTCGACGCGCTATACGACGAGTTTTACGTGCCCCTGGCGCAAGCCCTGGAAGAAGTGCAGTAGGATCTGGATCAAGTCATCGTTCAATTACTGGAGCCCGTCATGCCCATCGCGCAACTGATCAGTCCACAGCAATTGGCCGCTCGCCTGGAGCAGCCCGGGCTGGTGATTCTCGATTGTCGTTTTGCCCTGGAAGACCCGGATTACGGCCAGCGCAGTTATGCCAGCGGGCATCTGGCCGGCGCGCATTTTGCCGACCTGGAGCGTGATCTCAGTGGACGGGTGGTCAAGGGCGTGACCGGGCGCCATCCGCTGCCCGAACCGGCGACGCTGATCGCGCGCCTGCAGGCCTGGGGCATCGACGCCGACAGCGACATCGTGCTCTACGACGACGGCCCCGGTGCCTATGCCGCCCGCGCCTGGTGGCTGCTGGCCTGGCTGGGCAAGCGCGACGGTGTGTTCATCCTCGATGGCGGCCTGAAAGCCTGGCACGCCGCGGGCCTGCCGTTGAGCCTGGATCCGCCGACCAATGTTCTCGGCCATTTCACGGGCCAGCCCGACAAAACCCTGCTGCTGAGTGCCGAGCAGCTGCAAAAACGCCTCGGCCAGCCGACCCTGACCCTGCTCGACGCCCGCGCCCAGCCACGCTTTCGCGGCGAGGTGGAGCCGATCGACCCGGTGGCCGGGCATATCCCCGGCGCGCAATGTGCGGCGTTCACCGACAACCTGGACAGCGACGGCCGTTTCCTGCCGGCCGATCAGCTCAAGAAGCGTTTTGCCGCGAAGCTGGGCGAGCGTGCGCCGACCGAACTGGTGGCGTACTGCGGCTCGGGCGTGACTGCCTGTCACAACCTGTTCGCCCTGTGCCTGGCCGGTTATCCCCTGGGCAAGTTGTATGCCGGCTCCTGGAGCGAATGGATCACCGATCCGCAGCGCGCGGTCGCCACGGGCGACTGAATCCCCTTACCGTAGGAGCGAAGCTGGCTCGCGATCCAGGCGCTGCGTTGTTTCTGCTGGACCGCGTCGCCTGAGACATTTTTCGCGAGCAAGCTTCGCTCCTACAGGGGACAGGTGCTGTTTCAGAGAAACTGGCGGGCGCTGCGGTAGGCTGCCGGCCCCACGCCATAGACCTGCTTGAACTGCCGGCTCAGATGGCTCTGGTCGGCGAACCCCAATTGCGTCGCCACCTCCAGCGGCAGGCAACCGTCGCGCAGCAATGCCCGGGCCTGGGCGATGCGCTGTTGCATCAGCCAGGTGTGCGGCGGCATGCCGGTGGCGCGACGGAATACCCGGGCGAAATGAAACGGCGAGAGATTGACCGCCGCGGCCAGTTCTTCCAGGGACGGCGGGGCGGCCAGCTGCGCTTGCAGCAACTCCTTGGCCTGGACGATCGCCCGGTGTTCCCGTCCGGGTTTGCCCGGCGCCTTGACCCCGGCGTGACGCCGCAGCAGCAAGAGCATCATTTCCCGCCACAGGGTCTGTTGTTGCAGGGCGGTGGCCGGGCTTTCCAGTAATTGATGCAACTGGCAGAAGCCGCTGACCAGATCGGGGTCGCGATACAGCGTGGCGCCGAAGGCCGGCAGGCTGTCAGTGGGCAATTCCAGCTCGCCCAGCATGGCGAGGATTTGCGCGTTGTCCGGATAAAACGCCCGGTACAGCCAGCCGTCCTCGGTGCCTTTGTGGCCGGTGTGCAACTCGTCCGGGTTGATCAGCACCAGGGTGCCGCGCCCCGCCAGGTGCTCGGCGCCGCGATAACGGTAGCGCTGGGCGCCGTCCATGATCATGCCGATCACATAGCCGTCATGCACATGGGGCACGAAGCGATGCTCGATATAACGCGCGGCCAGCAACTCCACGCCGGCCAGGGGTGCGGTTTGCCAGAAACGGATCGATTCGCCCTGGCCGCTGTTCATCGCAGCTCGCCCCCCAGGCCGGACAGCCACTGGGGAATGCGCCGTTCCAGGTAATAACCCGGCGTCTTCACCGAACCCTCGACAAAGCCGACGTGCCCACCCTTGGCCTGCAATTCGAAGTGGGTGCTGCCGGACAGCTCCCGGGCTTCCGGCAGGCTGTGGGGGAATACGAAAGGATCGTCCGCGGCCTGGATGATCAGGGTTGGTGTGCGGATTTCCCCAAGGAAATAGCGGCTGGAGGCACGCCGGTAATAATCCTGGGCATCGGCAAAGCCATTCAGCGGCGCGGTGACCCGGCCGTCGAAGTCCCAGAAGGTGCGCAGCTTTTCCAGCGGCCCGAGCCGCTCCAGCACGGCCAGGCCTTCATGGCGCCCGTCGTGCTGGAACTGGCGCTGCTTGTCCTTGATGTAGGCCAGCATCTCGCGCATGAAATGCGCCTGGTAGACCTTGGAAAAGCCCTGGCCGATGCGGTCGGCGCACTGGTCCAGGCGAAACGGCACCGATACCGCGACGGCGCCTTGCAGCTGGCTGGCGCTGCCGCTTTCCCCCAGGTGCTTGAGCAATACATTGCCGCCCAGCGAGTAGCCCACCGCGAACAGCGGGGCCAGCGGGCGCTTGCTGCGCAGGTGGTCGATGGCGGCGGCCAGGTCTTCGCTGGCGCCCGAGTGGTAGCTGCGTGGCAGCAGGTTCGGCTCGCCCGAGCAGCCGCGCCAGTTCAGCGCCGCGCTGGCCCAGCCCTGGTTCGCCAGGGCCTTTTGCAGGCCGGCCACGTAAGGCGAATTGGAAGAACCGGTCAGGCCGTGCAGCACCAGCACCAGGGGCGCGGTGGCGGTGTGCGGGCCGTGCCAGTCGAGATCGAGAAAGTCGCCGTCGTCGAGCCACAGGCGTTCGCGCTGGCGGTCGAGGTGAGTGGTCTTGCGCCACAGCGGGCCCCACAGGGTTTGCAGGTGCGGGTTGCCGAGGCCGAAGGCGGGAATGAAGCGATCTGACGGAGTAGGCACGGTGATTCTCGTAGCAGCGGTGCGCGTCCCCGGCGGGGCTGCGCACCTTTTCAGGCCAGTGGTTTAACCGGCGATCTCTGCCATACGTTGCCACAAGGCGTAGTACACCTGCCCGGATTTTTGCTCGCGGTGTAGGCGCCAGTTCGCCGGGAGGCCGAGGGTCGACGGCGCGGTTTCACTTTCGGTATAGACCCAGGCGTCGTCGGCCAGCCAGTCGCGTTCTTCCAGCAGGGCGCAGGCGGCCGGCAGCAGGTTCTGATGGAACGGCGGGTCGAGGAACACCAGGTCGAAACGGCTGGCCGGCTGGGTTTCCAGATAACGCAGGGCGTCGGCGGTCTGCACCTGACCGACGGTGCAGCGCAGGGTGCCCAGGTGCTCGCGCAGGCGCGACACGGCCAGGTTGCTGGCATCCAGCGCCTGGCCCATGGCGGCGCCACGGGACAGGGCTTCGAGAAACAGCGCGCCGCTGCCGGCGAACAGGTCGAGCACCTTGGCCCCGGCGACATAAGGCGCCAGCCAGTTGAACAGGGTTTCGCGCACCCGGTCCGGAGTCGGGCGCAGGCCCGGCACATCGGGGAAGCTCAGGCGACGGCTGCGCCACTCGCCGCCGATGATGCGCAGTTGGCCCACACCGTTGTGCTGGTTGTGGACGGGTTTCTTGCTGGGACGCGATGGGCTGGCCATTAGTGCTCCGGAACCCCGAGCGGCTGCTCGGCGGGTTTGTCAGTAGGGGCCGGCAACGGCTTTTGCGGCACGGTCGGACCGGCGGTGACGACGACCATCTTGTCCGCGCTCAGGTGCTTGTTCAGTACATCCCGGACTTGCTCCACCGTCAGGCTCTGGGACTGCTGCATGAAGTCTTCAAGATAGCTCAGCGGCAGGTTGTAGAAGCCGATGGCGCCCAGTTGGCCGACGATGTCGGCGTTGCTGGCGGTGGACAGCGGGAAGCTGCCGGCCAGCTCGCGCTTGGCGTCGTCGAGTTCCTTCTGGGTCGGGCCGGTCTTGAGGTAGTCGGCGAGCACGTCCTGCACCAGCTTGAGGGTGCCCTCGCTCATTTCGGCGCGGGTCTGCAGGTTGATCATGAACGGACCACGGGCCTGCATCGGGCTGAAGCCGGAATAGACGCCGTAGGTCAGGCCGCGCTTCTCGCGCACTTCGCTCATCAGCCGGGTGCCAAAACCACCGCCACCAAGGATCTGGTTGCCCAGGGACAGCGCGGCGTAATCCGGGGCGTCACGATCGATGCCCAGTTGCGCCAGCAGCAGGCTGGTCTGGCTGGACGGGTATTCGATATGGCCGATGCTGGCCTGTGGTTCGGTCGGTTGCGGGATTTTCGCCAGCGCCGGGCCTTTGGGCAGGGCAGAGGAGATCTGTGCGGCAATCGCCTCGGCATCGCTGCGCGACAGGTCGCCCACCAGGGCGATCACCACGTTGCCGGCGGCATAGGCCTTGGCGTGGAACGCCCGCAGCTGGGCCAGGCTGATCGGCGGTACGCTCTGCGCGGTGCCGTCGCTGGAGTGGGCATACGGATGGCTGCCGTACAGGCGGTTCATCAGTTCCAGGCTCGCCAGCTTGCCGGGGTTCTGCTTCTGGTATTCGAAACCGGCGAGCATCTGGTTCTTGATGCGCGCCAGGGAGTCGGCCGGGAAGGTCGGCTTGCCGACGACATCGGCGAACAGTTGCAGGGCCGGCGTGCGCTTGTCCGGTGCGCTCAGGCTGCGCAGGGAGGCGATGGCCATGTCCTTGTAGGCGCCGTTGCCGAAGTCGGCACCCAGGCCTTCGAAACCTTCGGCGATCGCGCCGACATCCTTGCCGGCCACGCCTTCGTTGAGCATGGCGTTGGTCAGCATCGCCAGGCCTGGCGCGTCGCCATCCTGGCTGCTGCCGGCGGCGAAGGTCAGGCGCATGTCGAACATCGGCAGCTCATGGGCTTCGACGAACAGCACCTTGGCGCCTTCGGCGGTGCTCCAGGTCTTGATGTCGAGGCTGCGGTGGTTTGGGGCCTTGCCGTCGAGCTCGGCCAGGGATTGCAGCTTCTGGCTGCTCTTGGCCTTGTCCAGCGCCTGGCTGGCGTTGGATTCGTTCGCCCGCAGCAGATAAAGGCCGGCGGCGGCGATCAGGGCCACGAGTGCCAGGCCGAGCAGGACCGGGCTGGCGCTTTTGCGCTTACTCATGAGCGGACTCCTCAGGCAATACGTGGGCAACGCTCAGGCGTTCGCGAGTGAAATAGGTACGAGCGGCCTTCTGGATGTCTTCAGGGGTCACGCTTTGCAGTTCGGCGAGTTCGGTGTCCATGAGCTTCCAGGACAGGCCGACGGTTTCCAACTGGCCGATGGCGGTGGCCTGGCTGGTGATGGAGTCACGCTCGTAGACCAGGCCGGCGATCACCTGGGCGCGCACGCGCTCCAATTCTTCGGCGGTCGGCGGGGTGGTTTTCAGCTCTTCGAGCAAACGCCACAACCCGGCTTCGGCCTGGGCGATGGTTTTTTTCTTCTGGCTGTTGGGCATGGCCGAAAGCAGGAACAGGCTGTCGCCGCGGGTGTAGGCGTCGAAGCTCGACGAACCGCCGGACACCAGTTCTTCGCCGCGCTCCAGGCGGGTCGGGATGCGGGCGCTGTAGCCGCCGTCGAGCAGCGCAGCGATCAGGCGCAGGGCGTGCACCGAATGCTTGTCTTCGGCAGTGGCGATGCTCGGCACGTTGAAGGCCAGCATCACGCTCGGCAGCTGGGTCTTCACCCGCAGGGTGATCTGCCGCTCGCCGGGCTCGGCCAGCTCCAGGGGAATCTTCGCCGCGGGCACGGCACGCTTGGGAATGGCGCCGAAATAACGTTGGGCCAGGGTTTTGACTTCGTCCGGGGTGACGTCGCCGACCACCACCAGGGTGGCGTTGTTCGGCACATACCAGGACTCGTACCAGTGGCGCAGTTCCTCGACCTTCATCCGGTTGAGGTCGGCCATCCAGCCGATGGTCGGCGTGTGGTAGCCGCTGGCCGGGTAGGCCATCGCCTTGAAGCGTTCGAAGGCCTTGGACATCGGCTTGTCGTCGGTGCGCAGGCGGCGCTCTTCCTTGATCACTTCGATTTCGCGGCTGAACTCGTCCGGCGGCAGGCGCAGGCTGGCCATGCGATCGGCTTCCAGCTCGAAGGCCACGCCCAGGCGGTCACGGGCCAGCACCTGGTAATAGGCGGTGAAGTCGTCGCTGGTGAAGGCGTTCTCTTCGGCGCCCAGGTCGCGCAGGATCAGCGAGGCTTCGCCGGGGCCGACCTTTTCGCTGCCCTTGAACATCATGTGTTCCAGGGCGTGGGACAAACCGGTCTGGCCCGGGGTTTCGTAGCTGGAGCCGACTTTGTACCAGACCTGGGAGACCACGACCGGAGCCCGATGGTCTTCCCGGACCACGACCTTGAGGCCGTTGTCGAGGCTGAATTCGTGGGTGGGTTGTGGATCGGCAGCCAAGGCTGAAAGGGGCAGACAAACCGTACTGAGCAGCAGGCCTGCGGCGCGGCGGGCTAGAGCATTCATTCGTTTTTTAAACCTGTTGGACTGCCCGCTTGGTCTTAGCCTACGGGCGAGAGGTTGGGGCGTGTCATCAATCATTACCAGTACCGCGCCGGAGCCTGCCAGTGCGCAGGGCAAGGCGCGAGGAGTGTGGTTTGGTCATTCCAAATAAACTCCGAGCAACGCAGCCCTGCGCACTGGCAGGCCCGGCCCTCCGGGTGGCGCCTGAAAGCGGGCCATGCTGCGTTGCAGTCCTTGGAAAGGAAAACACATTTCCGGCGGACTGCGCCTTGCCTGGCCCGTTTTCAGGCGGCCACGCGGTACTGGTAATGATTGATGACACGCCCTAGGATACTGATCCGTTTTACTGGCGGCCACGCCTATCAGGCTCGCATGGATCAACGTGTGCTTGAGCAGGTTGTATGGGTTCCCGGCAAGAAGCGCTGTTTTATCGACTAGACTTCGACTTTTCGCCGATTTTGCCGTTTCAGTCCTTTAGTAAAATCGATCCTTGAGATGCCATTGGGCACCTCGACAAAATGTTGCGCGTGAACAAGCCGGCGGAAACGCAGTCTGTTCTGCATCGAATATTTATTTGCCGGTGCGCCTTGATGGCGCGTCGCTACCTTGAGATAGCCGTCCTCCATGTTTGGTTCCAACGACGACAAGAAGACCCCAGCCGCGGCTGGCGAAAAGAAAGGCCTGTTCGGATGGCTGCGCAAAAAACCGCAGGAAACCGTCGTCGAACAGCCACAAGTCCCTGTCGAGCCTGCCCCGGCTCCCGCTCCCGTTATAGATCAAGCCCCGGTTGTCGAAGTCGCCGCTCCTGTGGTGTCGCCGATCGCCGAGCCGATCCTGCAGCCTGAACAACCTGCGCCGGCGGTCGAACATGCTCCTGCGCCGGAACTGCCGCTGACCCCCGATCCCGAGCACAAGCCCTGGCTGACCCTGCCGGTGGCGGAAGAGCCGGTGGCGCTGGTGGAAGACGAGCAGGCGCCGCACATCACCCCGCCGATTCCGGCCGCGACCGATGTGCAGCAAGCCGCCGAGCTGTTGGTGGCCGAGTTGGCACACAGCGAGCCAGCTGCGGCCCAGGCGCCGATCGAAGAGGAGGACGTGCCACAACCAGTGATCGCGGCCTTCGTGCAGCCCGAGCCTGTCCGAGCACCGGAGCCTGCCCCGGTTGTCGTTGCTCCAGTTGCTCCAGTTGCTCCAGTTGCTCCAGTTGCTCCGGTCGCGGCGGTCGAAGTGCCTGCTGCCGTCGAGCCGCCCCGTGCCGAAGACAACAAGGTCGGCTTCTTCGCTCGCCTCAAGCAGGGCCTGTCCAAGACCAGCGCCAGCATTGGCGAAGGCATGGCCAGCCTGTTCCTGGGCAAGAAGACCATCGACGACGAGTTACTGGAAGATATCGAGACCCGCCTGCTGACCGCCGACGTGGGCGTGGAAGCCACCGCGGTGATCATCCGGAACCTGACCCAGAAGGTCGCGCGCAAACAGCTGACTGACGTCGATGCGCTGTACAAGTCGCTGCAGGCCGAGCTGGCGAGCATGCTCAAGCCGGTGGAACAACCGCTGCGGATCGCTTCGCAAACCAAGCCGTTCGTGATTCTGGTGGTGGGCGTCAACGGCGCCGGCAAGACCACCACCATCGGCAAGCTGGCCAAGAAGCTGCAGCTCGAAGGCAAGAAGGTCATGCTCGCCGCAGGCGACACCTTCCGCGCCGCGGCCGTGGAACAGCTGCAGGTCTGGGGCGAGCGCAACAAGATCCCGGTCATCGCCCAGCACACCGGCGCCGACTCGGCTTCGGTGATCTTCGACGCCGTGCAGGCCGCCAAGGCCCGTGGCATCGATGTGCTGATCGCCGACACCGCCGGCCGCCTGCACACCAAAGACAACCTGATGGAAGAGCTGAAGAAGGTCCGCCGGGTGATCGGCAAGCTCGACGCCGACGCGCCGCACGAAGTGTTGCTGGTGCTCGACGCCGGTACCGGCCAGAACGCCATCAACCAGGCCAAGCAGTTCAACCAGACGGTCGAGCTGACCGGCCTGGCCCTGACCAAGCTCGACGGCACCGCCAAGGGCGGGGTGATCTTCGCCCTGGCCAAGCAGTTCGGCCTGCCGATCCGCTACATCGGCGTCGGTGAGGGCATCGACGACCTGCGTACCTTTGAAGCCGAACCCTTTGTCCAGGCACTGTTTGCCGAGCGGGAGCGTTCATGATTCGTTTCGAACAGGTCGGTAAGCGTTATCCGAACGGCCATGTCGGCTTGCACGAGCTGAGTTTCCGGGTTCGTCGGGGCGAGTTTCTGTTCGTCACCGGTCATTCTGGCGCCGGCAAGTCCACGCTGCTGCGGTTGCTGCTGGCCATGGAGCGTCCAACCAGCGGCAAGCTGCTGTTGGCCGGTCAGGACCTGAGCACCATCAGCAATGCGCAGATTCCGTTCCTGCGGCGGCAGATCGGCGTGGTGTTCCAGAACCACCAGCTGCTGTTCGATCGCACCGTTTTCAACAATGTCGCCTTGCCGCTGCAGATCCTCGGCCTGTCCAAGGCCGAAATCGCCAAGCGCGTGGACTCGGCCCTGGAGCGCGTGGCGCTCTCGGACAAGACCGATCTCTACCCCGGCGACCTGTCCACCGGTCAGCAGCAGCGTGTCGGCATTGCCCGCGCCATCGTGCACCGCCCGGCCTTGCTGCTGGCGGACGAACCCACAGGTAACCTCGACCCGCGTCTGGCGGCGGAAATCATGGGCGTATTCGAAGATATCAACCGTCTGGGCACCAGCGTGCTGATTGCCAGTCACGACCTGGCGCTGATCGCGCGCATGCGCCACCGCATGCTGACCCTGCAACGCGGCCGATTGATCGGCGACGGGGAGGCTAGCGTATGAGTGCGACCCGCAGCCCTAAAGTGGCCGAACGCGTGGCTCCGAAAGCCCCGGATCAACCGCCGCAGAAGAAAAAGCGCGACGAAGACGACGGTCCGGATTTCAGCACCCTGCTGCACGCCTGGATCGAAAGCCATCGCGCCAGCCTGCTCGACAGCCTGCGTCGCCTGGGCAAACAGCCGATCGGCAGTTTCTTCACCTGCCTGGTGATGGCCGTGGCCCTGAGCCTGCCGATGGGCTTGTCGTTGTTGCTCAACAACGTCGAGCGCCTGGGTGGCTCCTGGCAGCGCGCGGCGCAGATTTCCCTGTACCTGGAGCTCGACGCCAGCGCCACCGAGGGCGAAAGCCTGAGTGAGCAGATCAAGGCCATGCCGGGCGTGGCGGATGCCGAGTTCATCAGCAAGGACAAGGCCCTGGACGAGTTCCAGCAGCAGTCCGGGCTGGGCGAGGCGCTCAAGGAGTTGCCGCAGAACCCGCTGCCGGGCGTGGTCCTGGTCACGCCGAACGAAGTGGACAAGGCGACCCTGGAAGCCTTGCGTCAGCGCCTGGCGGAAATGCCCAAGGTGCAGCTGGCGCAACTGGACCTGGTGTGGGTCGAGCGGCTGGCGGCGATCCTCAAGCTGGGCGACCGGTTTGTCTTCGGCCTGACGGTGTTGCTGGTTTCTGCATTACTTTTGGTGATAGGCAATACCATTCGTCTTCATATTGAAAACCGCCGCACCGAGATAGAAGTGATTAAACTCGTCGGCGGCACGGACAGTTATGTACGGCGTCCCTTCCTTTATATGGGCGCCTTGTATGGCTTCGGTGCGGGGATTCTGTCCTGGGGTGTTCTGGCGTTCGGCCTCGACTGGCTGAACGACGCGGTAGTGGGGCTGGCCGGCTTGTACGGCAGTGATTTCGCCCTGGCTGGCGTGCCGGTCGCCGATGGTCTATCACTCTTGCTTGGCGCGGTGTTGTTGGGGTATATCGGTGCGTGGATTGCGGTGGCCCGTCACTTGCGGGAGCTGGCGCCGAAATAGTGTCTTTTTGCTTGTATTGACCTTTTAGAATTTTTGGGAACTTGTTTTGTGGTTCCCGGTCAATTTTCAGCAGTGCTGAATAAGCACGAGTTATGTGAGTCGGAGGTTTTTTCGTATGACCACTTCTTTGCAACCTGCTTATGCCTTGGTCCCGGGTGCGAACCTGGAGGCCTATGTGCACACGGTGAACAGCATTCCATTGCTGACGCCCGAGCAGGAGCGTGAACTGGCCGAGAGTCTCTACTATGAGCAGGATCTTGAGGCGGCTCGGCAGATGGTGCTCGCCCACCTGCGTTTTGTCGTACATATCGCCCGTAGCTATTCCGGCTACGGTCTGGCCCAGGCCGACCTGATTCAGGAAGGCAACGTCGGCCTGATGAAGGCTGTAAAACGCTTCAACCCGGAAATGGGTGTGCGTCTGGTTTCGTTCGCCGTGCACTGGATCAAGGCGGAAATCCACGAGTTCATCCTGCGCAACTGGCGCATCGTGAAAGTCGCGACCACCAAGGCCCAGCGCAAGCTGTTCTTCAACCTGCGCAGCCAGAAGAAGCGCCTGGCCTGGTTGAACAACGAAGAAGTCCATCGTGTGGCGGAAAGCCTCGGTGTGGAGCCGCGCGAAGTGCGCGAGATGGAAAGCCGCCTGACCGGCCATGACATGGCCTTCGACCCAGCCGCCGAAGCGGATGACGACAGCGCCTTCCAATCGCCGGCCAACTACCTGGAAGACCACCGGTACGATCCGGCTCGTCAGCTGGAAGACGCCGACTGGACCGACAACTCCACCAGCAACCTGCATGAAGCGCTGGAAGTGCTGGACGACCGCAGCCGCGACATCCTCTACCAGCGCTGGCTGGCGGAAGAGAAAGCCACACTGCATGACCTGGCGCAGAAGTACAACGTCTCGGCCGAGCGTATCCGTCAGCTCGAGAAGAGCGCGATGAACAAGCTCAAGCTATCGATTGCCGCGTAATACGCCACGCAGTACAAAACGCCCCGATCCGATCGGGGCGTTTTTGTTTGTGGCGTTGGGGCGGCGCTGTCTGTAAGGGCGCTATCGCGAGCAAGCTTCGCGCCTACGGGGCCGCGCATTCTTCTGTAGGAGCGAAGCTTGCTCGCGATCAGATATTGAACGTCACTGCGCCCACAGCGCCTTGCGCGAATCGTTCAGGCCCAGCAGGTAGCTGTCGCCGCCCAACTGGCTCATCTGCCGGCGGATCCAGCCGGCCCGTTGCGCCACGTAGCTGCTTGGATGGCTGGCACTCCATACTCGTGGATTGGGCAGGACTGCGGCCAGCAGGCTGGCCTGCTGCCGCGACAGCGAGCCCGCGCTGACGCCGAAGTGATGCCGCGCTGCGGCCTCGGCACCAAATACGCCTTCGTCCCACTCGACGCTGTTGAGGTAGACCTCGAGAATCCGTTGCTTGGGCCAGAAGATCTCGATCAGCCCGGTGAACCAAGCCTCCAGCCCTTTACGCAGCCAGCTGCGTCCGGACCACAGGAACAGGTTTTTCGCCACCTGCTGGCTCAGGGTGCTGGCGCCACGAATCGAACCGCCGCGCTCGTTGTGGGCGAAGGCGGCCTGGATCGCGCCGAAGTCGAACCCCCAGTGTTCAGGGAACTTCTGGTCTTCGCCGGCGATCACCGCCACCTTCAGGTCGTCGGAGATCTCGTCCCAGGGTTTCCAGCTGCGTTGCAGGTCGATGGGTTCGCCGTCGACCCAGGATTCGACCTTGCGTTCGACCATCAAGGCCGTGCCCGGAGGCGGCACGACACGGAACACCAGCACCAGCAAAACGCTGCCGACGGCGAACCAGAGCAGGGCTTTAGAGAAACGACGGAAAAATAAACGCAGCATAGAGATGGCTTGGCCGAACCCGTTGAGCGCGCCATTATACAGGCCCGACCGACGATTCTGACTGGAGTTCCTCATGCTGCGTGGTTTCCTGATGCTGGCCGCCTTTTTCGGCTTTACCGGCGTTGCCCTGGGCGCATTCGCTGCCCATGGCCTGAAAAATCGCCTGAGCGCGGAATACCTGGCGATTTTCCATACCGGCGTCACTTACCAGCTGGTGCACACCCTGGCGCTGCTGGGCGTGGCGCTGCTGGCCACGCAGATCCCCGGCCGCCTGGTGACCTGGGCCGGCGCTTCGTTCGCCATCGGCATCCTGCTGTTTTCCGGCAGCCTCTACCTGCTGACCCTGACCGGTTTCAGCAAGCTGGGCATTGTCACCCCGTTCGGTGGGCTGGCCTTCCTGATCGGCTGGTTATGCCTGGGTCTTGCCGCCTGGCGCTTGCAGCTGACCGCTTGACGCTTGTAGCTGACCTTTAGGTCATGATCGGGCTAGAATGCTGGCCCCTAAAAATGATGGCGGCATCCGGCATGCGCATTCAGTTGAACGGCGAATCCTTTGAACTGCCCGACGGCGAAACCGTTGCGGCCCTGCTGACCCGTCTGGACCTGACCGGACGCCGGATCGCGGTCGAACTCAACCTGGATATCGTCCCGCGCAGCCTGCACGCCGAGACCACCCTCAACGAGGGCGATCAGGTCGAAGTAGTCCACGCCATCGGCGGCGGCTAGCCAAACACCGTGAAAACTACTGCAGGCTTCGCGCGCAATACTGCGTTAAAAACAGGCTCGGAATGCTCATTTACAGCCAGTAAAGTCGGGTGCGACTCCAACCGTTCCTCGCCTGTTTTTGCCTTGTCTTGCCTTCGCTCGCTACGTTTTCACGGCGTTTGGTCTAATAAAGCATTCTGCAAGAACCTCACCCCAACAGAGGATTTCCGATGAGCAACGTTCGCAGCGACAAGCCTTTCGTCCTGGCCGGTCGTACTTACCAGTCGCGTTTGCTGGTAGGCACCGGCAAGTACCGTGACATGGAAGAAACCCGCCTGGCCATCGAAGCCTCGGGTGCCGAGATCGTCACCGTCGCCGTGCGCCGGACCAATATCGGGCAGAACCCGGGCGAACCGAACCTGCTGGATATCCTGCCGCCGGACCGCTACACCATCCTGCCGAACACCGCCGGTTGCTATGACGCGGTCGAAGCCGTGCGCACCTGCCGCCTGGCCCGTGAACTGCTCGATGGCCACAACCTGGTGAAGCTGGAAGTGCTGGCCGACCAGAAAACCCTGTTCCCCAACGTGCTGGAAACCCTCAAGGCCGCCGAAGTGCTGGTCAAGGAAGGTTTCGACGTGATGGTGTACACCAGCGATGACCCGATCATCGCCCGCCAGCTGGCGGAAATGGGCTGCATCGCGGTCATGCCGCTGGCTGGCCTGATCGGTACTGGCCTGGGGATCTGCAACCCGTACAACCTGCAGATCATCCTCGAAGAAGCCAAGGTCCCGGTGCTGGTGGATGCCGGTGTCGGTACTGCCTCCGACGCCACCATCGCCATGGAACTGGGCTGCGAAGCGGTGCTGATGAACTCGGCCATCGCCCATGCACAACAACCGGTGCTGATGGCCGAAGCCATGAAGCACGCCATTGTGGCAGGCCGCCTGGCGTACCTCGCCGGCCGCATGCCGAAGAAACTCTATGCCAGCGCCTCCTCGCCGCTGGATGGTCTGATCAAGTAAGAGCCATTGATGACTGAATCAAACGACACGCCAATCCAGCCGGAAGCCGGCGACGAGCGCCAACACCGCCGCATCAAGAGTTTCGTGATGCGCGCCGGGCGCATGACCGAAGGCCAGCAGCGCGGCCTGGAGCAGGGCGCGCCGCTGTATGTGCTGCCGCTGGCCGACGCGCCGGTGGATTTCGATCAGGTGTTTGGCCGCTCGGCGCCACGTTCCCTGGAAATCGGCTTCGGCATGGGCCACTCGCTGCTGGAAATGGCCGCGGCCGCGCCGGAGCAGGATTTCATTGGTGTGGAAGTGCACCGTCCGGGTGTCGGCGCGCTGCTCAACGGCGTGCTGACCCAGGGCCTGACCAACCTGCGGGTCTACGATTGCGATGCGATCGAAGTGCTCAACCGCTGCATCGCCGATAACAGCCTGGATCGCCTGATGCTGTTTTTCCCCGATCCGTGGCACAAGAGCCGTCACCACAAGCGTCGTATCGTCCAGGCGTCCTTCGCCGAGCTGGTGCGCAGCAAGCTGAAGGTCGGCGGCATCCTGCATATGGCCACCGACTGGGAGCCTTATGCCGAGTACATGCTGGAAGTGATGAATGTCGCGCCGGGTTACCGCAACCTGGCCGAAGACGGCAAGTGCGTGCCGCGCCCGGCCGAGCGCCCGATCACCAAGTTCGAGCGCCGCGGCGAGCGCCTGGGCCATGGTGTGTGGGATCTGAAGTTCGAAAAGCTGGCGTGAGCCCAGCCTTGTAGGGGCCGGCTGACCGGCGATGGGCTTCTTGCGGGCCAATCGCTGGCAAGCCAGCTCCTACAGGATTGCGATGAAATTCGCCGGAACCTGATCGGTCAGCCAGACCCCGTTCTCCGCCTGATAGAACTTGAAGCCCTGCGCCTGCATGTCCTGTGCGGCGATCTTGAGTATCACCACCTTCCCGTAACGCTGCCCCACCGCTTCGGCGGTCGCCAGGTCCTGTGACAGGTGCACGTGATGGCGTGTGCCTGGGATCAGGCCTTTCTCGTTGATCGAGTCCATGAACCGCGTGGCGGTGCCGTGGTAAAGCACGGCCGGTGGCTGCTGCTCGGCCAGTTGCAAGCTCACGGTCTTGCTGGAATGGCCTTGCACGGCGCGAATGCGCTGGCTGTCCTCGGACAGGGCGAAGCGTTTCTTGTCGTTGCTGGCGACCACCTCGGCGATTAGTTCGGGCGTCAGCTGGCGTCCTTCCTTGGCGGCACCCTCGATCAAGGCATCGATCCCGGCCCAGCCTTCGCTGTCCAGCTGCAGGCCAATCGCCTGCGGCTCGTGGCGCAGCACGTAGCTGAGAAATTTGCTGACTTCTTCGGCGGCTTTTCTGCTCATATTCATCCTTGTGCATAAGTCATGTAGCCGCTGCCGCAGGCTGCGATCGGTTGCGAAGCGACCGCCAAGCCTGTTGATGCGATACGTCAGGTGTAATGCAGTGTCTGGGTTTATGGCTGCTGCGCAGCCAATCGCAGCCTGCGGCAGCGGCTACAGGTCAGCGGCGGTCGGCGACGACGCCGATCAGCACCAGCACCACCAGCAGCACCGGCGCCAGGCTGTAGTTGTTGAACTGGCTCAGTCCGCGGACGATCCACGGCGTGGCGTAGATCAGCGCCGCGCCGCTGCCGATCATGCACAGCAGCGCCATCATCGGTACGCGCAGAGCGCCGGCGAGGCCGCCCAGGCGCGCTTCGACCCAGCCTTTGATATCGGCACCGAACAGCACCAACAGGCAGCCGACCAGGGCCAGGGAGATTTCTGAAAGGTTGCTGCGACTCCAGCGGGACACGGTAGCGAGCAGGTCGAGTATCAAATCCATTCGTTTTCCCTTAGGGCTGAAATCAGCTCAGAAATTTCTGCAGCAAGTCATTGAGGAAGAGTTGGCCGCGCGGGGTGGCCGCCAGGCGTGACGGTTCGACCTGCAACAGGCCGCTTTGTTCGGCGTCGCGGCGACCTTCGGCGAGGCTTTCCAGGGGCAGCCCGGTGCGCTCCGGGTACAGCCGGGCCTCGACGCCTTCGGTCAGGCGCAGGGCGTTCATCAAGAACTCGAACGGCAGCTCTTCGTTGCTCAGGTCCTTTTCGCCGGCCTTGAAGTTTTTCGCCGGGTTGAGGTAGTCCTTGGGCAGGCGGGTCTTCCAGGTGCGCACGATGCGCCCGTCCGGATGGCTGAGCTTGCCGTGGGCGCCGGCGCCGATGCCGATGAAGTCGCCGAAGCTCCAGTAATTGAGGTTGTGCCGTGCCGCTCGGCCGGGCTGGGCATAGGCCGAGACTTCGTACTGGGCGTAGCCGTGTTCGGCCAAAAGCGCCTGGCCGGCTTCCTGGATGTCCCACAGGGTGTCGTCTTCCGGCAGCGTCGGCGGCTGGTTCCAGAACACCGTATTGGGCTCCAGGGTCAGCTGGTACCAGGACAGGTGGGTCGGCTTCATGGCGATGGCCTGGCGCAGGTCGCTCAGGGCGTCGTCCAGGGACTGGTCGGGCAGGCCGTGCATCAGGTCCAGGTTGAAGTTGTCGAACCCGGCCTGGCGCGCCATGCCGGCGGCGCGGACCGCCTCGTCGCCGTTATGGATGCGGCCCAGGGCCTTGAGCTTGTCTTCCTGGAAGCTCTGGATGCCGATCGACAGGCGATTGATGCCCAGGGCGCGATAGGCGGTGAACTTCTCCTGCTCGAAGGTCCCGGGGTTGGCTTCCAGGGTGATCTCGATGTCGTGGGCGAACGGGATGCGTTGCTCCACGCCTTTGAGCAGCCGGCCCAGGGCCTGGGCGCTGAACAGGCTCGGCGTGCCGCCGCCGAAGAAGATCGAACTCAGCTCGCGGCCGTAGACGGCGGGGAGGTCCTGGTCGAGGTCGGCCAGCAGGGCGTCGACGTACTCTTCTTCCGGCAGCACCGGGCTGGCGGCGTGGGAGTTGAAGTCGCAGTAAGGGCATTTGCGTACACACCACGGGATGTGGATGTACAGCGCCAGGGGCGGCAACTGGGGCAGGGCCGCCCGGGGCGTTTGCGCACCGCCGAGAATCAGCGGTTGCGCGGACGAATCAATGGTCATTGCAGGCTCAAGCGTTGCCGCAGAAGGGCCATGGCGCGGGCGCGATGGCTGAGTTGGTTCTTTTGGATCGGGTCCAGTTCGGCGCTGGAGCAGTTGCGCTCCGGCACCCAGAACAGCGGGTCGTAGCCGAAACCGTGCTCACCGCTGGCCGCCGTGAGAATGCGTCCGTGCCACAGGCCTTCGCAGAGGATCGGCAGCGGATCCTCTGCATGCCGCACCAGTGCCAGCACGCAGACGAACTGCGCGCCGCGCTCGGCCTCGGGGACGTCCTTCAGGGCGCCCAGCAGCTTGGCGTTGTTCGCCGCGTCGCCCTGGCCGTCGGCATAACGCGCCGAGTAGATGCCCGGCGCGCCGCCGAGGAAGTCCACCGCCAGTCCCGAGTCGTCCGCCAGCGCCGGCAGGCCGGAAATGCGCGAAGCGTTGCGGGCCTTGAGGATGGCGTTCTCGACGAACGACAGGCCGGTTTCTTCCGGCTCGACGCTGCTGAACTCGCCGATCGAGCGCAGGTGCACCGAGTCGCCGAGCATGGCCTGGAGTTCCTTGAGTTTGCCGGCGTTATGGCTGGCCAGTACGAGTTGGGTAAAAGTCATCATTCGCCGGGGAAAAGCTCTTGGTTGAAATTGATGGTGTTGATCGTGTCGCCGGTCTGCACCTTGATTTCGAAGGTGCGGGTTTCCTGCTGTTCCACCGGGTACTGGGCGATGTAGTAGATCGCGCCCTGTTCGGTGACCTGCTTGAATTTCAGCGGCACCGATTGGCTGGTCAGGTCCTTGACGGTCCCGGTGACCTGGGCGACCAGCGGTTTGCCGGCCTTGAGCACGGAAACGTTGATCACGCCCTGGTTCTTGCTGCGCACCAGCTCCGCGGCCTTGGCGATATCCGGTTGCAGGAAGGTGGAGTTGAAGGTGTTGTAGTGCACGGTCACATCACCGAACACTTCCTGGCGCTCGCCCTTGATGGGCTCGGCGGCCATCGCCGACGCGCTCAGGCACGCTGCCAATAGAAAAGTAACCAAGCGACCCATGATCGTTCTCCTTGCTTTGAACCTGGTTTATACCGCGATCTGGTGATCCTGCAGGCCGGGGCTGCTGACGCGGTAGATGCCGATCTCACCTAACAGATTAGGCCATAGCTTACTGGCCCACCCGTGGCGGTGCTGTTGATCCACCGCAAGGCGATCGATGACCTTGGCTTCACGTTCGCGGCAAAGCTCTTCGAAGTCCTCGAAGGTGCAGAAGTGGATGTTCGGCGTGTTGTACCAGGTGTACGGCAGGAATTCGGAGACCGGCATCCGCCCCTTGCTGGCCAGGTACCAGCGGCAGCGCCAGTGGCCGAAGTTGGGGAAGGTGATGATGCACTGGCGGCCGACCCGCAGCATTTCGTCGAGGATCCGGTCCGGGTAGTGCACGGCCTGCAGGGCCTGGGTCATGACCACGATATCGAAGCTGTTGCTGGCGAAGTTGCCCAGGCCCTTGTCCAGGTCCTGCTCGATGACGTTGATGCCCTTGGCCACGCACTCGGCGATGTTGTCCGGGTCGTTTTCCAGGCCATAACCGGTGACCTGCTTGTGATCGCGCAGCCAGCTCAGCAGTTCGCCATTGCCGCAACCGAGGTCGAGCACGCGGCTGCCGGCGGGGATCCATTCCTGGATGATTTCCAGATCAGCTCTCATGGCTTGTTCACACCGTAATTCGGTTCATGTAATTACCGAACGCCTGCAAGTAGCGCGGGATCGGAATCAGGAAGGCGTCGTGGCCCTGTGGCGCATCGATTTCCAGGTAGCTGACGTCCTTGCGCGCGGCCATCAGGGCGTCCACCAGCTCCCGCGAGCGGGCCGGGGAGAAGCGCCAGTCGGTGGTGAAGGACATCACGCAGAATTTGGCCTTGGCGCCTTCGAAGGTTTTCGCCAGGTTATCGTCGAAGTTCGCCGCCGGATCGAAGTAATCCAGGGCCTTGGTCATCAGCAGGTAGGTGTTGGCGTCGAACCGCCCGGAGAACTCCTCGCCCTGATAACGCAGGTAGCTTTCGACCTGGAACTCGACGCTGTGGAAGTCGTAGTTGAGCTTTTCGCTCTTCAGGCCACGGCCGAATTTCTCGCCCATGGAGTCGTCGGACAGGTAGGTGATGTGTCCGACCATCCGCGCCAGCATCAGCCCGCGCTTGGGGATCACGCCCTGTTCCTGGAACGAACCGCCGTGGAATTCGGGGTCGGTGAGGATGGCCTGGCGCGCCACTTCGTTGAAGGCAATGTTCTGCGCCGACAGCTTGGGCGCCGAGGCGATGGCCAGGCAATGGCGCACCCGGTCCGGGTAGGTGATGGTCCATTGCAGGGCCTGCATGCCGCCCAGGCTGCCGCCGATCACGGCGGCCCACTGGTTGATGCCGATCCGGTCGGCCAGGCGCGCCTGGCTGTGCACCCAGTCTTCCACGGTCAGCACCGGGAAATCGGCGCCGAACGGCTTGCCGGTGTCCGGGTTGACGCTGCTCGGACCGGTGGAGCCGTTGCAGCCGCCGAGGTTGTTCAGGCTGACGACGAAGAACTTGTTGGTGTCGATCGGCTTGCCCGGGCCGATGCAGCTGTCCCACCAACCCGGCTTGCGGTCGTCGGGGCTGTGGTAGCCGGCGGCGTGGTGATGGCCGGACAGGGCGTGGCAGATCAGCACGGCATTGCTCGCCGTGGCGTTCAGCTGGCCGTAGGTCTCAAAGATCAGATCATAGGCTGGCAGGGAGCGGCCGCAGGCCAGGGCCAGGGGCTCGCTGAAGTGCGCCACTTGCGGCGTCACCAGACCAACGGAATCGGCGGGAAAGGCAGTTGGCATCGACCCTGCTCTCGTTTAAATGAGGCGTAAGTCTAAAGACCGCTGCCCCCAGCGGCAAGCAAAGGCCGGGGCTGATTTCATTGCATTGCCAAGCGGGCCATTTATCGCGAGCAAGCTCGCTCCTACAGGGGCTGCGGTGACCTTGTAGGAGCGAGCTTGCTCGCGAAACAGGCTCAGGTCTGGCGCGTCAGGCCAGGCAGATCCGGCAGCTTCTTCGGCGCGTTGATCCGCACCCGTTTCTGCCGGTTCAGCTCGCCACTGATCAGGCTGACCTGGCTCTTGGACACGCCGAACGCCTTGGCCAGGAACGCCATCAGGTAGGCGTTGGCCTTGCCCTCCACTGGCGGCGCGGTGAGGCGGATCTTCAGGCGCTCGCCATGCAGCCCGGCGAAGTCATCGCTACGGGCCGCAGGTTGCAGGTGACACTCCAGGATCAGGTCGTCGCCGTCCCAGCGAAAGTAGCTCATCACAGAGGCCGGGTCAGATCAGCAGGCGCAGGATTTCCGGCATCATGGTCATCGCTGCCAGGTTGTTGATCACCAGCATGTCGATCAGCTTGAGCACCATGAACGCCAGGATCGGCGAGATATCCAGGCCGCCCATGCTCGGCAGGATGCGGCGGAACGGCGCCAGGGCCGGCTCGCAGATCTGGTTGACCAGTTCGGCGCCCGGGTTATGGCTGCCCGGGGCGACCCAGGAAAGGATCACGCTGATAATCAGGGCGAAGAAGAAAATCTTCATGAACAGCGCAGTCACGCCAATGATCGACCAGATCAGCAGTTGCACCGGGTTGCCGGTGGTGCCGTAGGTCAGCAGCAGGGTCAGGGCCATCAGCAGCAGTTGCACGACGATCGCCAGGATCAGCGACGACATGTCCAGGCCGAACAGGCTCGGGATGACCCGGCGCATCGGCTTGAGCAGCGGCTGGGTGGCGCGCACGGCGAACTGGCACAGCGGGTTGTAGAAGTCGGCGCGTACCAGTTGCAGCACGAAGCGCAGCAGCACGATCAGCAGGTACAGGCTGCCCAGGGTTTGCAGCACGTACACCGCCGCAGTGTTCAATCCAATCATCATTGGCTCCTTATTGGCCCAGTTGTTCGGCCATCTCGGCCGAGCGGTGCGCGGCGGCACCCAATGCTTTTTCCACCAGGGCTTCGAAGCCGCTGGCCTGGAACGACTTGATCGCCGCTTCCGTGGTACCGGCCGGCGAGGTCACGCGGCGGCGCAGTTCGGCCGCGTCGACGTCGCTGGACACCGCCATGTGCGCCGCGCCCAGCGCGGTCTGCAGGGTCAGTTGCCGGGCGGTTTCCCGTGGCAGGCCGAGCTTCTCGCCGGCGGCGGTCATGGCTTCGATCAGCAGGAAGAAATACGCCGGGCCACTGCCGGACACCGCGGTCACCGCGTCCAGTTGCTGCTCCTGCTCCAGCCACAGGACGATGCCCACGGCCGACAGCAGCTCTTGCGCCTGCTGGCGTTGCTCCGCGCTCACCGCGGCGGTGGCGTACAGGCCGCTGGCGCCCTGGCGCAGCAGGGCCGGGGTGTTGGGCATGCAGCGCACAATCGGCTGCTCGCCGAGCCATGTGTTCATGCTGGCGCAGGTGATGCCGGCGGCGATGGACACGATCAGCTGGTGCGGCTTCAGGCTGGGGCGCAGGGCTTCGCACACGGCCTTCATGGCCTGTGGCTTGACCGCCAGCACCACCACGTCGACGCCGTCGATGGCTTCGGCGTTGTCGGCGAACAGTTCAATGCCGTGCTCGGCCTGGACCTTGGCGCGGGTTTCGGCGCCCGGGTCGCTGGCGCGGATCTGGCTGGCGTCCAGGCCCTTGGCGCGCAGGCCGCCGATCAGGCTGGCAGCCATGTTGCCGGCGCCGATAAAGGCGATACGAGTCTTGCTCATGACAGGTCCTTATTCAGAGGTGGGGCCGCCACGGTCATGGCTGGCCATAATCGCGAGCGCCAAACAGGGCGGTACCGATACGTACCCAGGTGGCGCCTTGGGCGATGGCCGCTTCGAGGTCGTGGCTCATGCCCATGGAAAGTGTGTCGGTTGGCAGGTCCAGGCTGGCGTGCAGGTTTTCGTTCAGGCGGCGCACGGCCGCGAAGGCGGCGTCCTGGGCGGCACGATCTTCGGTCGGCTCGGGAATCGCCATCAGCCCGCGCAGTTTCAGGCGCGGCAAGGCGCCGATGGCGCTGGCCAGGGCGGGCAGGTCGGCCGGCGTGCAGCCAGACTTGCTGGCCTCGCCGCTGACATTGACCTGAATGCAGATGTTCAACGGCGGCAAGTCGGCCGGGCGTTGCTCGGACAGGCGTTGAGCGATTTTCAAGCGATCCACGGAATGCACCCAGGCGAAGTTCTCGGCGATAGCTCGCGTCTTGTTCGACTGAATGGGGCCGATGAAGTGCCAACTCAAGGGCAGGTCGCCGAGTTCCGCCTGTTTGCCCAGGGCTTCCTGCAGGTAGTTCTCGCCGAAGTCGTGCAGGCCGGCGGCATAGGCTTCACGCAGCGCCGCGGCGGGCTTGGTCTTGCTCACGGCCAGCAGGTGGATACTGCTTTCGTCACGTTGCGAGGCCTGCGCCGCGGCACGGATCCGTGCGCTAACCAGGGCGATGTTGTCTGCTATCGTGGACATTCGATGTACGCCAGCGGGTCTTGGGTTCGCGGCATTCTACTGGAATTGGGGAACGCTATGGATATCACTGAGTTGCTGGCCTTCAGCGTCAAGCAGGGCGCTTCGGACCTGCACCTCTCGGCCGGTTTGCCGCCGATGATTCGCATCGACGGCGATATTCGCCGGATCAACCTGCCGGTGCTGGAGGCGCAACAGGTGCACGAGCTGATCCTGGCCAGCATGACGGACCCGCAGCGGGCCGAGTTCAAGGCCGCGCTGGAGATCGACTTTTCCTTCGCGGTGCCGGGCCTGGCGCGCTTTCGGGTCAATGCCTTCAACCATCAGCGCGGCGCTGGCGCGGTCTTTCGCAGCATTCCGGCCAAGGTGCCGAGCCTGGACGAACTGGGCATGGGCGAGGTGTTTCGCCACATCAGCGAAGTGCCCCGCGGCCTGGTACTGGTGACCGGACCGACCGGTTCGGGCAAGTCGACCACCCTGGCGGCGATGATCGATCACCTGAACCAGAGCCGGCACCAGCACATCCTCACCATCGAGGACCCCATCGAGTTCATCCACGAATCGAAGAAGTGCCTGATCAACCAGCGCGAGGTGCATCGCGACACCCACAGCTTCTCCACGGCGCTGCGTTCGGCCCTGCGCGAGGACCCGGATGTGATCCTGGTCGGCGAGATGCGCGACCTGGAAACCATTCGCCTGGCGTTGACCGCCGCGGAGACCGGGCATCTGGTGTTCGGTACCCTGCACACCACCTCGGCGGCGAAAACCGTGGACCGGGTGGTGGATGTGTTTCCGGCCGAGGAGAAGGCGATGGTCCGCTCCATGCTCTCCGAATCGCTGCAGGCGGTGATTTCCCAGGCGCTGGTGAAGCGGATCGGCGGAGGCCGGGTAGCGGCCCACGAGATCATGCTGGGCAGCGCGGCGATCCGTAACCTGATCCGCGAGGACAAGGTGGCGCAGATGTATTCGGCGATCCAGACCGGCGGGGCGCAGGGGATGCAGACCCTGGACATGAGCCTGAAGGCGCTGGTGGATGCCGGGCTGGTCAGCCGGGAGCACGCCCGGGAGAAGGCGCGGGCGCCGGAGAGTATTTGAGGGGGAGAGGTATCGGGGCGGCAAATGCAATCGCGAGCCATCGAGCATGGCTGCTCGATGGCTCGCGATCAGGGAAAGCGGATCAGCGCTGGACGATGCGCAGGGTGTTCTGCTCTTTTGGCAGGACCCGCTTGGCCACTACGTAGTTCTTGTCCCAGTACGGCTTCTTCAGGGTATCGATGGTCACCGACTTGCCGCGGCGCGGCGCGTGGATGAAACGATCGTTGCCCAGGTAGATGGCGACGTGGTTGACCCGGCGGCTCTTGAGGTTGAAGAACAGCAGGTCGCCAGGCTTGAGGTCCTTGCGCTCGACTTTCTGCCCGTGGCCGCTGGCCATAGCATTGGAGGTGCGCGGCAGATCGACGGCGGCGACGTCGTTGAACGCGTATTTCACCAGGCCGCTGCAGTCGAAGCCTTTGCTTGGGCTGCTGCCGCCCCAACGGTAAGGGGTACCCAGTACGTTGACGGCACGGCTGAGCACGGTGCTGCTCTGCTTGGCCGCCATCTGCGGCACCGGCTTGCTGCTGACGCTGCTCAGGTGGGTCGGGCGTTTGACCGACAGCTTGTTCTTGGAGCTGTTCTTGCTGACTTGGGTAACGTGGGCTTTTGGAGTGAAGCCGTTCACGTTGGGAAGACGTTGCTCACGATTGGTGGCGTGGGCGGCCAGTGGCATCAATAGGCAAATGGTTAGCCATGTCTTGAAAAATGGACGCATTAGGCAAGGCTCATATGGGTTAGCGCGCAACTTTATAACAGCTTTTTTGTCACTTCTCAGGCCGTTGGTCGATTCAACCTGGAGGTCAAATTCGCTGAAGAGGCGGCAAATTGACGCAATTGTCCGACAGAAGTCAGGCAGTACAAGGGTTTCACGGCAGCGACCTTAACATTTGCCACACGTCGGCTGCCTGTAAAAAAGTCACAAAGAATTAAAGAAAATTTATCTATTGCGTGGAACGAGGTACTCAATGAACACCTATCGCCCGGACGGTTCGACCCATGACACCCACAGCAAGGTGATCGGTTACCTGTTGTGGATTTTCGGTTTTACCGGCTCTCACCGCTTCTATTACGGCAAGCCGATTACCGGGACTATCTGGTTTTTCACCCTGGGCTTGCTGGGTATCGGTTGGCTGATCGACCTGTTCCTGATCCCGGCCATGGACCGCGAGGCCGACCTGCGTTTTACCCCGGGACCGATCGAGTACAGCGTCGCCTGGATCCTGCTGACCTTTCTCGGGATCTTTGGCGTGCACCGTATGTATCAGGGCAAATGGATCAGCGGCCTGCTGTACCTGCTGACTGGCGGGGTGTTCTTTCTGGGGGTCTTGTATGACTTCTGGACGCTGAACGACCAGGTGTCGTTGCGTAACGCGCAGCGGCGTTGAATGCAGGAGCGCTATCGCGAGCAAGCTCGCTCCTACAGAAGAAGTACGGCGCCCATGTGGCCTGTGCCGTACCTGTAGGAGCGAGCTTGCTCGCGATCATGGCCGTCAGCCCTTGTGGCTGATCCGCCCATCCACCAGGGTGTAGCGCACCGCGCCCGGCAGGCTATGGCCGAGGAACGGGCAGTTCTCGCCTTTCGACAGCCAGTGTTCGCCGGCCACGGTGGACGTGCTCGGGTCGAACAGTACCAGGTCCGCCGGGGCGCCCACCGCCAGCTTGCCGACCGGCAGGCGCAGGGCGTCGGCCGGGCCGCTGCTCAGGCGTGCCAGCAGGGTCGGCAGGTCGAGCAGGCCGTCTTCCACCAGGGTCATGGCCAGTGGCAGCAGCAGCTCGACGCTGCTGATGCCCGGCTCGGTAGCCCCGAAAGGTGCCAGCTTGGCATCGCGTTCATGGGGCTGGTGATGGCTGGAGATGGCCTGGACCACCCCGGACTTCACCGCTTCACGCAGGCCTTCGCGGTCGGCGCGCGAGCGCAGCGGCGGCTGCACGTGATAGAGGCTGGAGAAGTCGATCAGCGCGTCGTCGGTGAGGATCAGCTGGTACAGCGCTACATCGGCGGTCACCGGCAGGCCACGGGCCTGGGCCTGGGCGATCAGGGCCACGCCCCGGGCACTGGTCAATTGGCTGAAGTGGGCGCGCACGCCGCTTTGTTCCACCAGCAGCAGGTCACGGGCCAGCGCCACGGTTTCCGCGGTTTCCGGAATGCCCGGCAGGCCGAGGAAGCTGGCGGTGGCGCCTTCGTGGGCCAGGCCGCCTTCGGCCAGGTCGCGGTCCTGGGAGTGGAAAATCACCGTCAGGTCGAAGGTTGCCGCGTATTCCAGCGCCCGGCACAGGGTACGGGCGCTGCGGAAACCCTCCAGGCCGTTGCCGAAGGCCACGCAACCGGCGTCGCGCAGGGCGATCAGCTCGGCCAGCTGTTCGCCGTCCAGGCCTTTGCTCAGGGCGCCGATCGGGAACACCTTGGTATTGCCGGCTTCGCGGGCGCGATCGAGGATCAGCTCGGCCACCGCCGAGGTGTCCAGCACCGGCTTGGTGCGCGGCGGGCAGCACAGGCTGGTGACGCCACCGGCCGCGGCGGCGCGGGTTTCGCTGGCGATGGTGCCTTTGCGGCTGTAGCCCGGCTCGCGCAGGGAGACGTTCAGGTCCACCAGTCCGGGCGCGGCCACCAGGCCTTTGGCGTCGAGGCTTTCGACCGCGTTGAAACCGGCGGGCGCGGCGCCGATGGCGACGATCTTGCCGGCTTCCAGATGGATATCGCTGACTTGATCCAGGCCGCTGCTTGGATCGATGACACGGGCGCCGAGAATGCTGAGCTTCACTGGGCGTTCTCCTGCTCGAATTGTCGCTGGGCGGTCTGCCCGCTCATGGCCATGGACAGTACGGCCATGCGTACCGCGATACCGTAGGTCACCTGGTTGAGGATCACCGAGTGCGGACCGTCGGCCACCGCCGATTCGATCTCCACGCCGCGGTTGATCGGCCCCGGGTGCATGACGATGGCGTCCGGCTTGGCGCCGGCCAGGCGCGCGGTGGTCAGGCCGAACAGGCGGTAGAACTCGCCCTCGCTCGGCAGCAGGCCGCCCTGCATGCGCTCACGCTGCAGGCGCAGCATGATCACCACGTCGACGTCTTTCAGGCCTTCGGCCATGTCGGTGTAGACCTTCACCCCGTATTGCTCGATGCCGATCGGCAGCAGGGTCTTGGGCGCGATCACGCGGATGTCCGGGCAACCCAGGGTTTTCAGGGCCAGCATGTTCGAGCGCGCCACCCGCGAGTGCAGGATGTCGCCGACGATGGCCACCGAGAGGTTTTCGAAGCCGCCCTTGTGCCGGCGGATGGTGAGCATGTCGAGCATGCCCTGGGTCGGGTGGGCGTGGCGGCCGTCGCCGCCGTTGATGATCGCCACCTGCGGGCACACATGTTCGGCGATGAAGTGCGCGGCGCCGGAGTCGCCGTGGCGCACGACGAACATGTCGGCGGCCATGGCTTCGAGGTTGCGCAGGGTATCGAGCAGGGTTTCACCCTTGCTGGCCGAGGAGGTGGATACGTTGAGCGTGATCACGTCCGCCGACAGGCGCTGGGCCGCCAGTTCGAAGGTGGTGCGGGTGCGGGTGGAGTTTTCGAAGAACACGTTGCACACGGTCTTGCCGCGCAGCAAAGGGACTTTCTTCACCGCCCGGGCGCCGACTTCGAGGAAGGAGTCGGCGGTGTCGAGGATTTCCGTCAGCAGCTCGCGACGCAGACCGTCGAGCGAGAGGAAATGGCGCAGCTGGCCCTGATCGTTGAGCTGCAGCGGGCGCTTGGCGTCTAGAGGCGTCATCGCAATGGACTCTTTAGAGGGGCGAATTAAAGGGCGAGGTCTTGAAGCTCGAGTTGAAGCGGCGCAGGACCGGACAATTTTACCCGCTCGTGGGCGGCCAGCGACAGGGTGGCACCGACCACGTTCGGGCGAATCGGCAGCTCGGCGGCGTCCAGGTCCAACAGGCAGACCAGGGTCACGCTGGCCGGGCGGCCATAGTCGAACAGCTCGTTGAGGGCGGCGCGGATAGTGCGGCCGCTCATCAGCACGTCGTCGATCAGGATCAGGTGCTGGCCTTCGATCTCGAACGGCAGCTCGGAAGGGCGCACCTGCGGGTGCAGGCCGTTCTGGCTGAAGTCGTCGCGGTAGAAGGACACATCCAGGGTGCCCAGCGGCGCGTCGCTGCCCAGTTCGGCGAGCAGGGCCTGGGCGACCCAGACGCCGCCGGTACGGATGCCGATATAGCGGGGCTCGCTGATGGCGCGTTGTTCCAGGTGGGCGGTGAGACGCACGGCCATCTGGCTGATCAGTTCGGCGGGATTGGGCAGGCTCATGATTGCTCCTTCGTGGGCCCGCGCCTGGTTGCGTGCAGCGAGGCGCAGGGTCTTACGGCTGGTGTTGTGGCCAGGAGGCGCGTGGCCGGGGGTGGCCACGCATCTTCAGGATTCGGCGTTTCAGTTGTTCAACAGCGCTGCGTTTTCGTCGAGCCAGCCTTGCAGCAGCAGGGCAGCGGCGATGGCGTCGACCGGGTTGTCGCGGTAACTGCCTTTCTGGCCGCCCCGGGCCAGGCGTTCGCCCTTGGCCTCGAAAGTGGTCAGGCGTTCGTCATGGGTATAGAAGGGCAGGTTGTAGCGGCCATTGAGGCGCCGGGCGAATTTCTCGGCGCGCACGCACATCTCGCTCGGGGTGCCGTCCATGTTCAATGGCAGGCCGACCACCACCGCGTCCGGCTTCCATTCCTTGATCAGGGCTTCGACCTGGTTCCAGTCCGGTACGCCGTTCTGCGCCTTCAGGGTGCACAGCTCGCGGGCCTGGCCGGTGATGGCCTGGCCAACCGCCACGCCAATCTGCTTGGTGCCGTAGTCGAACCCGAGGATCAGTCGCAGGGCCATCAGGCGTGGCCCGCCTGGCTGGTCAGCAGGGCGAGGTTGATGCCCAGGTGCTTGGCCGCCGCTTCCAGGCGCAGCTCACTGCTGGTGTTGAACAGGATGTCGGCGTCGAACGGGCAGGTCAGCCAGGCGTTGTCCGCCAGCTCGGCTTCCAGCTGCCCGGCTTCCCAGCCGGCATAACCGAGGGCGATCAGGCTTTTGGCCGGGCCGACGCCATCGGCGATGGCGAACAGCACGTCCTGGGACGTCGACAGCGACAGGCCATCCAGCTCGACCGTGGCCTGGAAGGTCGGGCCGCTGGGATGCAGGACAAAGCCGCGATCGGTCTGCACCGGGCCACCGATGAAGATTGGCACATGCTGGCAGAGCGCTGGCGGGTCGATCTCGGGGCGCAATTGCTCGAGGATGTCGGCGAGGTTCAGGTCCTGCGGACGATTGACCACCAACCCCATGGCGCCATTGGCATTGTGCTCGACGATGTAGGTCAAGGTGTGCGCAAAGTTCGGGTCGGCCATGTGCGGCATGGCGATCAGGAAGTGATGCTTGAGGTAGCTGGGGCTGACGTTTTTCATGAGCGCTAGTGTGGCGGTGGAGGGGCGAACTGACAAGCTGGGGATGCGCGGCACCGGGCATTTTGGTCGGCCTTTTGCAGCTGTGTCGGCATCGGGTCCATCGCGAGCAAGCTCGCTCCTAACTCTCAAGTCCATCGCGGGCAAGCCTCGCTCCTACAACGGATTACCTTCGCTTTTATAGC
>NZ_JAQZAB010000133.1:84617-171268 GCF_028640915.1 Pseudomonas sp. B3G-3
CTACAGGTATTGCCCCGTCCCTGTAGGAGCGAGCTTGCTCGCGATAAGGCTGGGCGGATGGCTTCGCCCTGGAATCAGTTGCTGGACAGCCTGTCGCCGCGGGCGAACTTCCAGGTGCGGATGATCTCCAGCCGGTCGATATCCGACAGGTCGCCGGTAAAGGGCGCGAAGGGCGCCGCCAGGCGCACGATGCGCTGGGCCGCCTGGTCCAGCAGCGGCTGGCCGGAGGACTCCAGCACCAGCACCTCGTACAGCGAGCCGTCGCGGTTGATCGAGACCATCAGCCGCAGGTTGCCGTAGATCTGCTTGCGCCGGGCTTCTTCCGGGTAGTTGAGGTTGCCGATGCGCTCGACCTTCTTGCGCCACTCGTCCTTGTACCAGGCGCCCTTGTCGCGCATGGTCGAGGCCGCGCTCAGGCGGTGGATGCGCGGGCGCTTGGCATACAACTGCTGCTCCTGGGCCAGTTCGGCCTCCAGGCTGGCGATGTCGCTGGACAGCTGCTCGCTGTCGAACGTCGGCACGGGAACCTTGGGTTTGGCCTCGGTCTTGACCTCTTCACGCTTGGTGACGGTCTTTTTCGGCTTCGGCGCGGTGGTGGCGACCGCGGCCTTGGGTGCGGCTTCCTTGACTTCGGTCTTGGCCGGAGGCGGCGGGGTGACCTTGTTGACTTTGTTTTCCTGGAACGGCGCCACTTCGGTGGTCTTCGGGATCGCCTTCTTCTCCAGGGTGCCGCTGCCTTGCTGGTTTTCCTGGGCAAGGAAATCGGCCTTCTTCGGCTTGGTCTCGCTCTTGAAGGTGGCCAGGGTGATTTCCAGGGTCTTGCTGATCTGCTTGGGTTCGGCGAAGGAGAAACCCAGGCCGAGAATCAGCGCGATATGCAGCAGGGCGGCCAGGAACAGGGTAAATCCCAGGCGATCGGCCGGGCGCACGCCGCTGTGGGCCAGCTCGGGGGGCAGATCGGAAGGGAGAGCCATCAGCGGTTCACAACAGTCATCAGCGGTTCAACATCACAAAAAACTTCACAAGACCAACATTGCGGGTTTCACAGGCGGCGCATGATAACGCAATGTTGGTTTCAAGCCGTAAGCCTCGAGCTTCAAGCGACAAGCTGCATGCGACAGCCGTCAAGCTTGTGGCTTGCGGCTCGCAGCTTGCAGCTTCTTCTCGATGGCATCCATCAGCATTGCGCCGATATTGGTGCCGAAGGCGTTGTCGATCTCGCGGATGCAGGTCGGGCTGGTGACGTTGATTTCGGTCAGGTGCTCACCGATCACGTCGAGCCCCACGAACAGCAGGCCTTTCTCGCGCAGGGTCGGGCCGACCTGTGCGGCGATCCAGCGATCTTTCTCGGTCAGCGGCCGGGCTTCGCCACGGCCACCGGCGGCGAGGTTGCCACGGGTTTCGCCGTGGGCGGGAATCCGCGCCAGGCAGTAATCCACAGGTTCGCCGTCGATCATCAGGATGCGTTTGTCGCCATCGACGATGGCCGGCAGATACTCCTGGATCATGATCTGCTGCTTGCCATGCTGGGTCAGGGTTTCGAGGATCACCGAGAGGTTCGGGTGGCCGGCGGTGTGACGGAAGATCGACGAGCCGCCCATGCCGTCCAGCGGCTTGAGGATCACGTCACCGTGATGGTCGGCGAATTCGCGCAACACGTCCGGGCGACGGCTGACGATGGTCGGCGGCGTGCACTGCGGGAACAGGGTGGCGAACAGCTTTTCGTTGCAGTCGCGCAGGCTCTGCGGCTTGTTGACCACCAGCACGCCGTCGCGCTCGGCCTGCTCCAGCAGGTAGGTGGAGTAGACGAACTCCATGTCGAACGGCGGGTCCTTGCGCATCAGGATCACGTCCAGCTCGCTCAGGGCGCTGTCGGTCTCGGCCTCCAGCTCGAACCACTTGTGCGGGTCGGCGAACACCTTCAGCGGACGCATCCGCGCCCGGGCCACGCCACCGGTCGCCTGGTACAGGTCGCGCTGCTCCATATAGAACAGGGTCCAGCCGCGCTCCTGGGCGGCCAGCAGCATGGCCAGCGAGCTGTCCTTCTTGTAGGAGATGCTGGCGATAGGGTCCATGACAATCCCGACGCGAACGCTCATGGGCGGTTTCCTCGAAAATTAGTGGGCGCAATGGCTTGAAAAAGTGGCGTCAGAGTGGCGCTCGGGCGGTTCCCGGTCAAGGAAAAACCACCGCGCCGGCCGGCCGATAGATTGCATGGGGAGAGTATGCTAAAAAGGCTCGCATGCCGTGCTCAGGCCTTGAACATCAAGGGCTTGAGGCATTGGCCACCAGTACGGGCAGAAAATCGATTCGCTGTGGCGATGGTAGAGCAGATATGGAACAGCAATCCAGCGCCCTCAAGGTGATGGTGATCGATGATTCGAAGACGATTCGCCGCACGGCCGAAACGTTGCTGAAGAATGTGGGTTGTGAAGTCATTACCGCGGTCGACGGTTTCGAGTCCCTGGCCAAGATCGCCGACAACCACCCGGACATCATCTTCGTCGACATCATGATGCCGCGGCTCGATGGCTATCAGACCTGCGCACTGATCAAGAACAACAGCGCGTTCAAGTCCACACCGGTGATTATGCTGTCCTCCAAGGACGGTCTGTTCGACAAGGCCAAGGGTCGCATCGTCGGCTCTGACCAGTTTTTGACCAAGCCTTTCAGCAAGGAAGAGCTGCTGAGCGCGATCAAGGCCCATGTGCCGGGGTTCGCCGCAGTAGAACAAGCACATTGAGGTCCGGCCAGCGGGCCGCACGCCTATTCGTATGGGGAAGACCATGGCTCGTATTCTGATCGTCGATGACTCGCCGACTGAAATGTACAAACTGACCGGCATGCTGGAAAAGCATGGCCATGAAGTCCTGAAGGCCGAAAACGGCGCCGACGGCGTGGCCCTGGCGCGCCAGGAAAAGCCCGACGCGGTCTTGATGGACATCGTCATGCCCGGCCTCAATGGCTTCCAGGCCACCCGTCAGTTGACCAAGGACGCGGAAACCAGCCATATCCCGGTGATCATCATCACCACCAAGGATCAGGAAACCGACAAGGTCTGGGGCACTCGCCAGGGCGCCAAGGATTACCTGACCAAGCCGGTCGACGAAGACACCCTGATCAAGACCCTGAACAACGTCCTGGCCGGCTGACCGCCCGCGCCATGGCCGAGTCGCAAACCGCCTTCGAACTGCTGCTCGAGATCGACCAGCGCTGCCGCCTGCTGGCGGCCGACCTGCCTTCCCAGGAAACCCGCCAGCACGGCTGGAGCGGGATCGGCTTTCGCATCGGCGAGCATTGGTATGTGGCGCCGATGGGCGAAGTCAGCGAAGTCCTGCACGAGCCGCGTTATACGTTGCTGCCCGGGGTCAAGCCCTGGGTCAAGGGCGTGGCCAACCTGCGCGGACGGCTACTGCCGATCATGGACCTGTGCGGCTTCTTCGGTCATGAGCTGTCGGCGCTGCGCAAGCAGCGGCGGGTGCTGGTGGTCGAGCACAAGGAAGTGTTCGCCGGCTTGATGGTGGACGAGGTGGCCGGCATGCAGCATTTCGAGCAGAGCAGCCTGAAGATGGCTGCCAGCGGTAGCGAACAGGGCGCCATCACGCCGTACCTGCGCGGGTATTTCCCCTGCGAGCAGGTCTGGTGGGTCTTCAGTCCCTTCGCCCTGGCGCAGTCGCCGGGGTTCCTGGATGTGGCGCTGTAGGCGCGAGGCTTGCTCGCGATGAATAGTGCGCGATGAACCTGCAGAACCGCGCCGCCCATTGCGCGGGCAACAGAACAACCGGAATTCAGGTGTGCAGATGCTAAAAGCCAACCCAGGCAAGCCAATGGAAGGATCGCGCAGCCGCTCGCAGATCATCGTGCTGTTCATCGCCCTGATCGTGTTCATCATGCTGCTGTTCGCCAACTTCGCTTACCTCAACACCCAGGCCACTTACGACAAGCAGTACATCGGCCATGCCGGCGAGCTGCGGGTGCTGTCCCAGCGCATCGCCAAGAACGCCACGGAAGCCGCGGCGGGCAAGGCCGCGGCCTTCAAGCTGCTGGGCGATGCGCGCAACGATTTCGCCCAGCGCTGGGGTTACCTGAAAAAAGGCGACCCGGCCACCGGGCTGCCCGCCGCGCCGGTGGCGGTGCGTAAGGAAATGCATGCGGTGCAGCAGGACTGGGACAAGCTGCTGCACAACGCCGACGCGATCCTGGCCAGCGAACAGACCGTGCTGTCTTTGCATCAAGTAGCCGCGACCCTGGCGGAAACCGTGCCGCAGTTGCAGGTCGAGTATGAAAAGGTCGTGGAAATCCTCCTGCAGCGCGGCGCTCCGGCCGCCCAGGTGGCCATGGCGCAACGCCAGTCGCTGCTCGCCGAGCGCATTCTCGGTGCGGTGAATACCGTGCTGGCCGGCGACGAAAACGCGGTGCAGGCCGCCGACGCCTTTGGCCGTGACGCGGCGCGCTTCGGCCAGGTGCTGAGCGGCATGCTCCAGGGCAACCCGACCCTGAAGATCAGCCAGGTCGAGGACCGCGATGCGCGGGCGCGCCTGACTGAGATCAGCGAGCTGTTCCAGTTCGTCTCCGGCTCGGTGGACGAAATTCTCGAAACCTCCCCTGAGCTGTTCCAGGTCCGCGAATCGGCGAGCAATATCTTCAGCCTGTCGCAAACCCTGCTCGATGAAGCCTCGCACCTGGCCATCGGCTTCGAGAACCTGGCCGGTGGCCGTTCGCTGGACACCATCGGCGGTTATGTCCTGGGCCTGGCGGCGCTGGCCTCGATCATCCTGATCGGCCTGGTGATGGTGCGGGAAACCAATCGCCAGTTGCACGAGACCGCGGAGAAGAACGAGCGCAACCAGAACGCGATCATGCGCCTGCTGGACGAGATCGAGGACCTGGCCGACGGCGACCTCACCGTGACCGCCTCGGTCACCGAGGACTTCACCGGCACCATCGCCGATTCGATCAACTATTCCGTCGACCAGCTGCGCGACCTGGTGGCGACCATCAACCTCACCGCCGGCCAGGTCGCCGGCGCGGTGCAGGAAACCCAGGCCACCGCCATGCAACTGGCCGAAGCCTCGGAGCATCAGGCCCAGCAGATTTCCGAAGCCTCCACCGCGATCAACGAAATGGCCCAGTCCATCGACCAGGTGTCGGCCAACGCCGCCGAGTCCTCGGCGGTGGCCGAGCGTTCGGTGGAGATCGCCAACAAGGGCAACGAGGTGGTGCACAACACCATCCACGGCATGGACAACATTCGCGAGCAGATCCAGGACACCGCCAAGCGCATCAAGCGCCTGGGCGAGTCTTCCCAGGAAATTGGCGACATTGTCAGCCTGATCGATGACATTGCCGACCAGACCAATATCCTCGCGCTCAACGCGGCGATCCAGGCTTCCATGGCCGGGGATGCCGGGCGCGGGTTCGCGGTGGTGGCCGATGAGGTGCAGCGCCTGGCGGAACGTTCTTCGGCGGCGACCCGGCAGATCGAGACCCTGGTGCGGGCGATCCAGACCGACACCAACGAGGCGGTGATCTCCATGGAGCAGACCACCTCGGAAGTGGTGCGTGGCGCCCGGCTGGCGCAGGATGCCGGGGTGGCCCTGGAAGAAATCGAAGGCGTCTCCAAGACCCTGGCGGCGCTGATCCAGAGCATCTCCAACGCCGCCCAGCAGCAGACTTCGTCGGCCGGACAGATATCCTTGACCATGAACGTGATCCAGCAGATTACTTCACAGACTTCGTCCGGCTCGACCGCGACGGCCGAAAGCATCGGCAACCTGGCGAAAATGGCCAGCCAGCTGCGGCGCTCGGTGTCCGGTTTCACCTTGCCGGCCAGTCGCGAGCAGACGCCGCGGGAAAACCGCTGAGGCCGGAGCACGACTTTGATGGGAATGGTAATGGGTGATCGGCACGACTATGTGGCCCTGGAATGGGTCAAGGGCGAAATTGCCGAAACGCTGAAGCAGGCCCACCAGGCGCTCGATCACCTGGTCGACGAGCCGCAGGCGGTGGAGGCCCTCGACCAGTGCCTGGATTGCATCCACCAGGTCCACGGCAGCCTGCAGATGGTCGAGTTCTATGGCGCGGCGCTGCTCGCCGAAGAAATGGAAGCCCTGACCCTGGCCCTGCGCGAGTACCGCGTGGCCCAGCGCGACGAGGCGATCTACCTGTTGCGCCAAGCCATCAGCCAGTTGCCGCAGTACCTCGATCGGGTGCAAAGCGCGCGTCGCGACCTGCCGCTGGTGGTCTTGCCGCTGCTCAACGACCTGCGCAGCGCCCGGGGTGAAGGCCTGCTGAGCGAAACCAGCCTGTTCAGCCCGCAACTGCCGGACCTGCCGGCGCTGGACGAGGCGACGCTGAACCGCCTGGCGCCCCCCGACCTGACCATCCTGCTGCGCAAGTTGCGGCACATGCTGCAAACCGCGCTGGTCGACCTGCTGCGCGAACAGGATGTGAAAAACAGCCTGGGCTACATGGCCAAGGTCTTCGAACGCCTCCAGGTGTTGTGCCAGAACGCCCCGCTGGGGCCCTTGTGGCAGATCGCCCTGGCCCTGGTGGAAGGCATGGGCAGCGGGGCGATCGCCAACAGCCCGGCGGTGCGCAGCCTGCTCAAGGATGCCGACCGCGAGCTCAAGCGCCTCTATGAACAGGGCATCGCCGGAATCAACCAGCCAGCCCCCGAAGAATTGCTCAAAAGCCTGTTGTTTTACATCGCCAAGGCCCGCTATCCCACCGCGCAGATGCAGACCATGAAAGACGCTTACGGACTCGATGACGCTTTGCCCGACAATGCGCTGGTCGACCAGGAACGGGCCCGCATGGCCGGCCCCGACCGCGACGCCATGCGCTCGGTGCTGTCGGCCCTGTGCGAGGAACTGGTGCGGGTCAAGGAGCGCCTGGACCTGTTCGTGCGCAGCGACCGCCAGCACGCGTCGGACCTGGACAGCCTGCTGGCGCCTCTGCGGCAGATCGCCGACACCCTGGCGGTGCTGGGTTTCGGCCAGCCGCGCAAGGTCATCATCGACCAGTTGGCGGTGGTGCTGAGCCTGGCCCAGGGCCAGCGCGAACCGAATGATGCGGTGCTGATGGATGTGGCCGGGGCGCTGCTTTATGTGGAGGCGACCCTGGCCGGCATGATCGGCCCGGCCGAGCCCGAGAGCCGCGAAGAGAGCCGCCTGCCGACCACCGACCTGACCCAGATCCACCAGTTGGTGATCAAGGAGGCGCGGATCTGCCTGCAACAGGCCAAGGACCTGATCGTCGACTACATCGACGCCGGCTGGGACCGCGAACACTTGCAGGCGCTGCCAGAGCTGCTGACCCAGGTGCGTGGCGCTTTGGCGATGATCCCCCTGAGCCGGGCGGCGGGCCTGCTGGAAGCCTGCAATGGTTTTGTGCGCGAACACCTGCTGCTGGATCCGCGCCAGCCCGGCTGGCAGCAGCTGGACAATCTGGCCGATGTGATCACCAGCATCGAGTATTACCTGGAGCGCCTGAGCGACGATCACCAGGCGCCGGGGGAAAAGATTCTCGACGTGGCCGAGCAGGGCCTGGCGGCGCTGGGCTATGTGCCACAAAAGCAGGCACCGGACGAGTGGGTAGCGAGCGAACAGGTGCCGCTGCTCAGCGATGTGCTCAGCCCCAACGAGGCCCTGGTGATGCAGGACCTGCAGGAGCTGGACAACCCGGAAGTGGTGCAGTCCCTGGCCGATGTGCTGGCCAGCCCGGTCTCGGCGCTCAACCCGCCGGCGCTGGACACACCGGGTAGCCTGTTGCCGCCGCCGGGCGATGAAGCGCCGGTGGACGACGAGCTGCGTGAAGTCTTCCTCGAAGAGGCCGACGAAGTACTCGACGTGCTGCGCGAGTACCTGCCGCGCTGGGCCGCCGACCCTCATGGCAAGGCGGCGCTGGGCGAAATCCGCCGGGCCTTCCATACCCTCAAGGGCAGCGGGCGGATGGTCCGCGCGCTGGTGCTGGGCGAACTGGCCTGGGCCGTGGAAAACCTGCTCAACCGTGTCCTGGAACACAGCGTGGAGCCAGGGCCGCAGGTGCGGCAATTGCTCGAAGAGGTGTTGCAGCTGCTGCCGGAGCTGGTCGCCGAGTTCGCCGCCCAGGCCCAGCGCCAGCGCGACGATGTCGACCGCCTGGCTGCCTGGGCGCACGCCCTGGCCAAGGGCGAAACGGCGTCGGTAGACGAGCCGGAGGACGGGCTCGATCCGCAGTTGCTGGAGATCTTCCGCAACGAGGCCGAAACCCATCTGGAGAGCATCAAGCGCTTTCTCGAGCAAGCTGCCGAGCACTTGCCCTTGCAGGCCAGCGACGAATTGCAGCGCGCCTTGCACACCCTCAAGGGCAGCGCCTACATGGCCGGCGTGCTGCCGATCGCCGAGCTGGCGGCGCCGCTGGACCTGCTGGCCCGGGAATACCGCGCGCACCTGATGGCCCTGGACCTGGACGAAGTCGAGCTGCTGCTGGAAGCCGAAGGCCTGTTCCGCCGTGGCCTGCAACAGCTGGGCAGCGACCCGCTGGCACCCATCGAAGGCGCCGCCGACCTGATCGAACGGGTCAAGGCGCTGACCGCCGAGCGCCTGGAAAACCTGCTCAACGCGCCCAATACCGGGCTGCGGGTCAAGCGCGATGCGCAATTGATCAGCAGCTTCCTGGCCCAGGGCATGGACATCCTGCTGGATGCCGAAAACCTGCTGCGCCGCTGGCAGCAGCACCCCGGCGAGCGCCAGGAACTCAGTGCGCTGCTGGACGAACTGACCACCCTCGGCGAAGGCGCGCACCTGGCGGACCTGCAGCCGATGGACGAGCTGTGCGAGGCGCTGCTGGACCTGTACGGCGCCGTGGAAGAAAGCAGCCTGGCGGTCGGCGAGCGGTTTTTCCATGAGGCGGAAAACGCCCACGAAGCCCTGATCAACATGCTCGACGAACTGGCCGCCGGCCAGGAAATCAGCCCGCAACCGGCCATGGTCCGGGCCTTGCGCGAACTGCTCGAGGAAAGCCTCGACCCGTCGGCCATGGGCCTGATCCGCAGCGACGGCAGCCGCACCCTGAGCATCACCGATCTGGCCAGCGCCACCGCCAAGATGGAGCAGGAAGCGCCGATCGAGGTGGAGGGACCGGACGATGAAATCGTGGCGATCTTCCTCGAAGAGGCGGTGGATATTCTCGAAAGCGCCGGCCAGGCCTTGCAGCGCTGGCTGGCCGACCCGGACAACGGCGCGCCGCTGTCTTCCCTGCAACGCGACCTGCATACCCTCAAGGGCGGCGCGCGCATGGCCGAAGTCGGCCCGGTGGGCGACCTGGCCCAGGAACTGGAAAACCTCTACGAAGGCCTGGTGGATCGCCGTTACCAGCATGGCGAGGCCCTGGTCGACCTGCTGCAACGCAGCCACGAGCAACTGGCGCTGCTGTTGCAGCAGTTGCAGGCGCAGCAAGCGCTGAGCGATCCCAAGGCGCTGATCGAAGCGATCCGCGGTTTTCGCCAGCGCAGCGGGGTCACCACTGAAATGCCCGAGGCGGCGGTGGCCGACGATTCTGCGGCCCACGATCCGGAGCTGCTGGAGATCTTCCTCGAAGAAGGCTTCGACATTCTCGACAGTTCGGGCGCGGCGCTGACGCGCTGGCAGGCCGAGCCGACCAGCCGTCAGGAAGTGGAAACCCTGCTGCGCGACCTGCACACCCTCAAGGGCGGCGCGCGCATGGTGGAGATCGCGCCGATCGGCGACCTGGCCCATGAACTGGAGTTTCTCTACGAAGGTCTGTCCGCGGGCCTGCTGCAACCGACACCGGCGTTGTTCGGTCTGTTGCAGAAAAGCCAGGACCGCCTGGCGCAGATGCTCGACGCCGCCCGTGCCGAACAACCGATCAAACCGGCCGACAGCCTGATCGAGGCGATTCGCGGCTTCACCCATCCGGCCCAGGCCGAAGCGCCGCCTCTGTTGCTGCCCGACCTTAGCCCGCCGAGCAAACCCGAACCGCCAGCGGTACCGGCTGAGGCCGCAGTGGCCGGGGATATGGTCAAGGTCTCGGCCGAGCTGCTGGACGACCTGGTCAACCTGGCCGGGGAAACCTCGATCTTCCGGGGGCGCATCGAGCAACAGGTCAACGATGCGCGGGTGGCCCTGAGCGAAATGGAAACCACCATCGAGCGCATCCGCGACCAGTTGCGTCGCCTGGACACCGAAACCCAGGGGCGGATCCTCAGTCGCCAGCAGGTCGAGGCCGAGCGCCTGGGGTACGAGGAATTCGATCCGCTGGAGATGGACCGCCATTCGCAGTTGCAGCAACTGTCGCGGGCCTTGTTCGAGTCGGCGTCCGACCTGCTCGACCTCAAGGAAACTCTGGACCGGCGCAACCAGGACGCGGAAAACCTGTTGCAGCAGCAGGGGCGGGTCAATACCGAGCTGCAGGAAGGCCTGATGCGCACGCGCATGGTGCCGTTCGAGCGCCTGGTGCCGCGCCTCAAGCGCATCGTCCGCCAGGTGGCCGAGGAGCTGGGCAAGGACGTGTCATTCAGCGTCGGCAACGCCGAGGGTGAGATGGACCGTAACGTGCTGGAACGCATGGTCGCGCCCCTGGAACACATGCTGCGCAACGCCGTCGACCATGGCCTGGAGTCCGCCGAAGTGCGGCGCGCCGCGGGCAAGCCGGAGCAGGGGCGGATCACCCTGGACCTGTCCCACGAAGGCGGCGATATCGTCTTCGACATGCGCGACGACGGCGCCGGGGTGCCGCTGGAGGCGGTGCGGCGCAAGGCGATCAAGCGTGGCCTGCTCGCCCCCCATGTCGAGATCAGCGACCGCGATGTGCTGCAGTTCATCATGCAGCCGGGGTTTTCCACGGCGGAAAAAATCACCCAGATTTCCGGGCGCGGGGTGGGCATGGACGTGGTCCATGAAGAGGTGCGCCAGCTCGGCGGCTCGATGACCATCGACTCGATCCCGGGGCAGGGCGTGCATTTCCGCATTCGCCTGCCGTTCACCCTGTCGGTCAACCGGGCGCTGATGGTGCAGTGCCTGGAGGAGCAGTACGCGATCCCGCTGAACACCATCGAGGGCATCGTCCGGGTGCTGCCCCACGAACTGGAAAGCTACTACCAGCTCGACTCGCCCCATTACCAATACGCCGGCCAGCGTTATGAGCTGTGCTACCTCGGCGAGCTGCTGCACACCGTGGCCCGGCCGAAATTGCTGGGGCAGAGCCTGCCGCTGCCGGTGCTGCTGGTGCATTACAACGAACACCGGATCGCTGTGCAGGTGGATGCCATGGCCGGCAGCCGGGAGATCGTGGTCAAGAGCCTGGGGCCGCAGTTCGCGGCGGTGCAGGGGCTGTCCGGCGCGACCATCCTCGGCGATGGCCGGGTGGTGTTGATCCTCGATCTGCTGGCGCATATCCGCGCCCTGCAAACGCGTTTGCCGGTGCCACGCATGGCGGTCGGCGATGAAGTGAGCCCCGAGGTCGAACCGCTGCGGCCGAGGCTGGTGCTGGTGGTCGACGACTCGGTGACGGTGCGCAAGGTTACCAGCCGCCTGTTGGAACGCCACGGCATGAACGTGTTGACTGCCAAGGACGGGGTCGACGCCATGGCGCTGCTGCAGGAGCACACCCCGGACCTGATGCTGCTGGACATCGAAATGCCACGCATGGACGGCTTCGAGGTGGCGATGCAGGTGCGCGCCGACCCACGCCTGCAACAGCTGCCGATCATCATGATCACCTCGCGCACCGGCCAGAAACACCGCGACCGAGCCATGGCCATCGGCGTCAACGACTACCTCGGCAAGCCTTACCAGGAGTCGGTGCTGCTGGAGAGCATCGCCCAGTGGAGCAGACCCCATGCATGACTACCGCGCCAGCTTCCTCACCGGACTGCTGCTGCCCCTGGCCGACCGCACCCTGATCCTGCCCAACGTCGCGGTGGCCGAACTGATCGACTACCAGCGCGGCGAACCCGCCAGCGACGCGCCGCCCTGGTACCTGCGCTCCGTGGCCTGGCGCGACCGTCAGTTGCCGCTGATCAGCTTCGAGGCTGCCTGCGGGCAGCCCCTCGCCATCGGCGAACGCGCCCGCATCGTGGTGCTCAACACCCTGGGTGGCCGCGAGCGCCTGAAGTTCATCGCCCTGGTGATCCAGGGCATCCCGCGCTCCTGCCGGCTCGACAGCCAGCTGAGCTACGTCGACGTGCCGCTGTGCCGGCTGGAAAAGGCTGCGGTGCAGGTGGGGGAGCAGGTGGCGAAGATTCCGGATCTGTTGGGGTTGGAGGAGATGCTGGTGAAGGCGGGGTTGTCTTAGGCCCTGTCGAGCGGCTTGATCGTTCCCTATTTGGGACTGATGGGACGCCACTGATCTGTAGGAGCGAGGCTTGCCCGCGATGGCGTCCGTGCTGGCGCTGCATTTTTTGGACGGTGTACATATCCGTTTCTGCGGTCACGGCTACTTAGGGTTCCGCCCTTACGGCGGGTCACTTTTGGCAAACGCCCGGAATGCCGGCCCAGCCAAAAGTAACCAAAAGGTCTTGCCCCTGCGTACGGCCTTCGCTGCGCTCAGGTTCCCTCGCTCCGGTGTCCATCAGGGGGGCATCGACTCCGGTCGGCTTCGCTTCGACCTCCATACGATGTCCTCGACTGCGTCGAGGGGCGCTGCGCGCCATCCCCCTGATGAACACCGGAACGAAGCCTCCCGATGGGGCGGGTAGATCAAGATCAAAAGCCAAACGCGACCTGCCGGTCGACGCGAAACCCTGTAGCCGCTGCCGCAGGCTGCGATCGGGGCGTAGCCCCGTAAATCTGGCGACGCGGTATAGCTGACCTGCTCTGGCGTCTGCTTTGCGCCCGCTACGCGGTCGATCGCAGCCTCGCCATGGCTCGGCAGCGGCTACACGGGGGCTGGGGTATTAACAGAGATTTCAGTCGTAGAGAGTGGCAACAGTTTGCCGATTGCTGGGAGGCATATCAGGCTCCATAGTCCGGGCTGTCACCGACGCATCGGTGGCCGATCTTAGCCGGTCGAATTTGTTCACGGACCTATAGACGTCTCCAAAGACGGGGCTGTCTTTTCTCACTTACGGTCGTGCACAGACAAGTATGGAACTGCTGTTTAACCTGTTTCTCGACCGGCCAAGGAGCTAGACCCATGACTGAGTTCATCCCGCTACACAGCAATCTCACCACCACGGTGCTCTACCTCAACCCCAACGCCCCGGCATCCGACCTGCACGGCTGTGCCGTCCAGCGCTTCAAGGCCACCCGCGACCTGATGCACAGCCTCAACTGCCTGAGCCTCAAGGGTGTTCACGACCAGGACATGCGTCACATCGTCAATGCGGCCCATTTGCTGTTGCAGGATGGCTGCGATGCGTTGGATGCATTGCAGTGGCGGCTCGAAGGTTAAGCGCAAGGTTGTTTATGGGGCGTGGGTGGGAAGGCCTGCGCCCCTGATCATTACCCTCACCGTAACGATCCACCACTCTGCTTGATTGATGCCTTGCATCCTCCGCTCCTAAGGTAGCTGCCACGACAGCGAACCCGTGGAGTGAGCATGACAACAACAATATCCCCCGACTCGCGCTGGACGCGGCGGCGCGCTGAAAAGCAGCGGCGTCTCGAGCAGGTGCGGGGTCTCGCCGATGGCGCGGTGTTGCCCACCGACAAGATAGTCGCGGCGCTGGAGGCGTTGATCCTGCCCGGCGACCGTGTGGTGCTGGAGGGCAACAACCAGAAGCAGGCGGACTTCCTGTCCCGCTCCCTGGCCAAGGCCGACCCGGGCCGCCTGCATGATCTGCACATGATCATGCCCAGCGTCGGCCGTTCGGAGCACCTGGACCTGTTCGAACGCGGCATCGCCCGCAAGCTCGATTTCTCCTTCGCCGGCACCCAGAGCCTGCGCATCAGCCAGCTGCTGGAAGACGGCCTGCTGGAAATCGGCGCGATCCATACCTACATCGAGCTCTATGCGCGGTTGGTGGTGGACCTGATCCCCAACGTGGTGCTCTCGGCCGGCTTTATGGCCGACCGCGCGGGCAACATCTATACCGGCCCGAGCACCGAAGACACCCCGGCGCTGATCGAGCCGGCGGCGTTCAGCGATGGCATTGTCATCGTCCAGGTCAACCAGCTGGTGGACGACGTCAGCGAGCTGCCGCGGGTGGATATCCCGGCGTCCTGGGTCGATTTCGTGGTGGTGGCCGACAAGCCGTTCTACATCGAGCCGCTGTTCACCCGCGACCCGCGCCATATCAAGCCGGTGCACGTGCTGATGGCGATGATGGCGATCCGCGGCATCTACGAAAAACACAAGGTCCAGTCGCTGAACCACGGCATCGGCTTCAACACCGCGGCCATCGAGCTGATCCTGCCGACCTACGGCGAATCCCTGGGCCTGAAAGGCAAGATCTGCCGCAACTGGACCCTCAACCCCCACCCGACCCTGATCCCGGCCATCGAAAGCGGCTGGGTGGAAAGCGTGCATTGCTTCGGCACCGAACTGGGCATGGAAAACTACATCGCCGCGCGGCCGGATGTGTTCTTCACCGGGCGCGACGGCTCGTTGCGCTCCAACCGGATGTTCTGCCAGCTGGCCGGGCAATACGCGGTGGACCTGTTTATCGGCGCCACCCTGCAGGTCGATGGCGATGGCCATTCCTCCACCGTGACCCGCGGCCGACTGGCCGGCTTCGGCGGTGCGCCGAACATGGGCCACGACCCGCGCGGCCGGCGCCACGGCACCCCGGCCTGGCTGGATATGCGCCAGGATCAGAGCGACGCGCCGGCGGCCATGCTCGAACGCGGCAAGAAGCTGGTGGTGCAGATGGTCGAGACCTTCCAGGAAGGCGGCAAACCCACCTTTGTCGAAACCCTCGACGCCGTGGAAGTGGCACGCAAGAGCGGCATGCCCCTGGCGCCGATCATGATCTACGGCGACGACGTCACCCACCTGCTGACCGAGGAGGGCATCGCCTACCTGTACAAGGCGCGTTCCCTGGAAGAGCGCCAGGCGATGATCGCGGCGGTGGCCGGGGTGACCGCCATCGGCCTGCGCCACAACCCGAAAGACACCGCGCGCATGCGCCGCGAAGGCCTGATCGCCCTGCCCGAAGACCTCGGCATCCGCCGCACCGACGCCAGCCGCGAGCTGCTGGCGGCAAAAAGCGTCGCCGATCTGGTGGAGTGGTCGGGTGGCCTGTACAACCCGCCCGCCAAGTTCAGGAGCTGGTAAATGCACGCCTTCAACCTGCAAAGCAAACCCCTGAGCCTGGCCGAGCGCCTGGCGGACCTGGCGGTGGACGCGCTGATCGACGAAGCCGACCTGTCGCCGAAACCGGCCCTGGTCGACCGTCGTGGTAACGGCGCCCACAGCGACCTGCACCTGGGCTTGATGCATGCCTCGGCCCTGTCGCTGTGGCCAGCCTTCAAGGAAATGGCCGAAGCCGCCAGCCAGTTCGGCACGGTCGGCCTGCCCCTGCGCGAGGCCCTGGGTCGCATCGGCCGTGAAGGCGAAGCGGCGATGCTCGCTACCACCAACGGGGTGAACACCCATCGTGGCGCGATCTGGGCCCTGGGCCTGTTGGTGGCCGCCGCCGCGCTGGAACCTCAAGCCAATACGGCAGGCGCCCTGTGCCTGCGAGCCGCGCGCCTGGCGCTGCTGGACGATCGTTACGCGCCGCGGCCCCTCAGCCACGGCGCGCAAGTGGCGCTGCGCTATGGCGTGCGTGGCGCCCGGGAAGAAGCCCAGTTGGGCTTTCCGGCTGCGCTGCAACGGGGCCTGCCGCAACTCGAACGCAGCCGGGCCCAGGGGCATGGCGAACAGAACGCCCGGCTCGATGCGCTGCTGGCGATCATGACCGGCCTGGCCGACACCTGCGTGCTCTATCGCGCTGGCGAGGCGGGCCTGCAGGCCATGCAGCAGGGCGCCCAGGCGGTACTCGATTCCGGTGGCAGCGCCAGCCTGGCCGGGCGTCGCCGCCTGCACGAACTGGACCAGTGCCTGCTGGCCTTGAATGCCTCGCCCGGTGGCGCCGCGGACTTGCTCGCGGCCTGCCTGCTGATCGACCGGATCGCCTCCGGCGCCGCCTTTATCCAGGGAGCAGTGTGATGGAAACCTTGTCTTTCGAATTTCCCGCCGGGCAACCCGCCCGGGGCCGGGCGCTGGTGGGCTGTGTCGGCTCCGGCGACCTGGAAGTGCTGCTCGAACCCGGGCAACCCGGCAAGCTGAGCATTCAGGTGCAGACCTCGGTCAACGGTAGCGCGTCGCGCTGGCAGCATCTGTTCGAGCGCATGTTCGACGGCCAGACGCCGCCGGCCCTGAGCATCGATATCCATGATTTTGGCGCCACCCCCGGCGTGGTGCGCTTGCGCCTGGAGCAGGGTTTCGAGGAGATCGGCCATGACTGACAGCGCCCGTTTGCTCAACAAACACAGCTTCGTCGAACTCGGCGCCCGGCAGCGGGCCAAGACCCTGCTCGACGCCGGCAGCTTTCGCGAATTGCTCGATCCGTTCCAGCGCGTCATGTCGCCGTGGCTGGCCCGCCAGGGCGTGGTGCCCCAGGCCGATGACGGTGTGGTGATCGCCAAGGGCCGCATCGACGGCCTGCCGGTGGTGATCGCCGCCATCGAAGGCGCGTTCCAGGGCGGCAGCCTCGGCGAGGTCGGCGGGGCGAAGATTGCCGGCGCCCTGGAGCTGGCGGCCGAAGACAACCGCAAGGGCATTCCTACCCGCGCCGTGTTGCTGCTGGAAACCGGCGGCGTGCGCCTGCAGGAAGCCAACCTCGGGCTGGCGGCGATCGCCGACATTCATGCGGCCATCGTCGACCTGCGCCAGTACCAGCCGGTGATAGGCGTGGTGGCCGGCAGCGTCGGCTGTTTTGGCGGCATGTCGATTGCCGCCGGGCTGTGCAGTTATCTGCTGGTGACCCAGGAGGCGCGGCTGGGCCTCAACGGCCCGCAGGTGATCGAGCAGGAAGCTGGCCTCGAGGAATACGACTCCCGCGACCGGCCCTTTATCTGGAGCCTGACCGGCGGCGAGCAGCGTTTCGCCAGCGGCCTGGCGGACCGTTATGTGGCCGACGACGTGGCGCAGATCCGCCAACAGGTCGGCGAACTGCTGGCCCAGGGGTTGCCCGACGAGCAGCGCAGCCGCCAGGCCGAGTTGTACCTGCAACGCCTGGCCCGGCTGGACGCCCACCCACAGATCGACCCGGCGACGGTTCGCCAGCTGTACCGAGGAGACCACTGATGAGTGTTTATTCCCTGCGGGGCCTGCATTGGTTCACGGCCCTGAGCGCGGGCGCTGTCCCGGTCGCGGGTTTGCCCGCCTCGTTGAAAGTGGCGGATGCCACGCTGGAGCAGCAGCCGGTGCGGTTTATCGCCGTGGTCGCCGACCCGGCCAACCCTTTTGTGCGCGCCCGCAACGGTGAGGTCGGCCTGCTGGAAGGCTGGGGCCTGGCCAAGGCGGTGGACGAGGCGATCGAGGCCGACCGCGAGCAGAGCGTCAAGCGTGGGCTGATCGCCATAGTCGATGTGCCGAGCCAGGCCTATGGGCGTCGCGAAGAAGCCTTGGGCATTCATCAGGCCCTGGCCGCGGCCGCCGACAGTTATGCCCGGGCCCGGCTGGCCGGGCATCCGGTGATCGGCCTGCTGGTGGGCAAGGCCATGTCCGGGGCCTTCCTGGCCCACGGTTACCAGGCCAACCGCCTGATCGCCCTGCGCGATCCGGGGGTGATGGTGCACGCCATGGGCAAGGTGTCGGCGGCGCGGGTCACCCTGCGCAGTGTCGAGGAACTGGAGGCCCTGGCGGCCAGCGTGCCGCCCATGGCCTATGACATCGACAACTATGCCAGCCTCGGCCTGCTCTGGGAGACCCTCTCGGTCAGCCAGATCGAACAGCCGACTGCCGACGACCTGAACCAGGTGCGGCAGTGCCTGAGCCAGGCGATTGCCGATGTGCGCGCCCACGGCCGCGATCTGTCGGGCCGCCTGGGGGCCAGCAACCGCGGCGCCTCCAGCCGGGTCCGTCAGCTGTTGCGCGAGCAATGGTGAGCGCCATGCCCAGCGCCTTGCTGCCCCATGACCTGCTGTGGGGCCTGACCCCGCAACAGTTGCCCGCCGATGCCCCGGCCTGGGCGGTGACGGCCATGGCTGCCGGGCAACCGGTGGTGGTGCGTCGTGCGGTGGCCGCGGCCGGGCAGGTGGCGGTGGGCGTGCGTGGGCGGCTGCGCGAGCAGCGCTACGGGACGCTGATGGCGGTGGCGGCCATCGAGCGCCGGGTGCGGCCGGAAGAGCTGCGTTATGTCGAGTCGGAGCGGGCCTGGCCAGCGCTCCAGGCACTGGCCCGGTTGCGTGAACCTTTGGATTCCCTTGGCCTGGCCTGGGGTGTCAGCGGCAGCGCCGGTTTTGAACTGGCCAGCGGCGTGCCGGCGCTGCATCGGCAGAGCGACCTGGACCTGATCCTGCGCACTGCGCAGCCCATGGACCGGGCCGAGGCCCGGGCATTGCTGGCACTGCTCGACGCCGCCGTTTGCCCGGTGGACCTGCAATTGCAGACACCCAACGGCGCCGTGGCTCTGCGCGAGTGGGCCGGGACTTCGGCGCGGGTGCTGCTGAAAAGCGCCAGTGGCGCGCGTCTGGTCAGCGATCCGTGGCAGGCCCTGGAGCAGGTGGCGTGAGCAGCCTGCTGGTGTTTCCAGGCCAGGGCGCGCAGCAGCCGGGGATGTTGCATCGCCTGCCGCCCAGCGCCCTGGCGGACGCCTGCCTGCGACAGGCCAGCGAAGTCCTGGGCGAGGATGCCCTGGCCCTGGATTCGCCCCAGGCCCTGGCGAGTACCCGGGCGGTGCAGCTGTGCCTGCTGATCGCCGGCGTGGCCAATGCCCGGGTGCTGCTGGAAAATGGACCGGGCGCGGATTACGTGGCGGGCCTGTCGATTGGCGCCTATCCCGCCGCGGTGGTGGCCGGGGCCCTGGATTTTGGCGATGCGCTGCGTCTGGTCAGCCTGCGCGGCGAGCTGATGCAGCAGGCCTATCCACAGGGTTATGGCATGACCGCGATCATCGGCCTGGAGCTGGCGACGGTGGAGGCCTTGCTGGCCCGGGTGCACCGCCCGGACAACCCGGTGTACCTGGCCAATATCAATGCCGATAGCCAGGTGGTGATCGCTGGCAGCGATGCTGCCATGGCCCAGGTTGCCGAGCTGGCCCGGGGTTGCGGGGTCGGGGTGGCCAAGCGCCTGGCGGTCAGCGTGCCGTCCCATTGCCCGCTGCTGGAGCAGCCGGCCCAGGTCCTGGCCGTGGCCTTCTCCAGGGTGACGCTGCAGCCGCCGCGCCTGGGTTACCTGAGCGGCAGCCGCGCGCGGCCGCTGCGCACGCCAGAGCAGTTGCGCGACGACCTGGCCTTCAACATGTGCCGGGTGGTGGATTGGCGCGGCACCGTGCAAAGCGCCTACGAGCGCGGCGTGCGGCTACAGATCGAACTGCCGCCCGGTGCGGTGTTGACCGCTCTGGCGCGCCGGGTGTTCGAGCAAGGCACCGTGATTGCCTGTGACGGTGCCCGGCTCGACACCCTGCAAGCGCTGTTGCGTGAGGAGGGAAGCCGCCAACCCTAGACACCGACTCAAGCTGGCGAAGCACAAGAACAACAACTTCGACGATGCACTTTGAGGACTACAACAATGATTATTTACGGTGTGGCGCTGCTGGCGATCTGTACGCTGGCAGGGGTGATTATCGGTGACATGCTCGGCGTCCTGCTGGGGGTGAAATCCAACGTCGGCGGGGTGGGCATCGCCATGATCCTGCTGATCTGCGCGCGGCTGTGGATGCACAGGCACGGTGGCATGACCAAGGACTGCGAGATGGGCGTCGGCTTCTGGGGCGCCATGTACATCCCGGTGGTGGTGGCGATGGCCGCGCAACAGAACGTGGTGACCGCCCTGCACGGCGGCCCGGTGGCGGTACTGGCGGCCATCGGTTCGGTGCTGCTCTGTGGTGGCACCATCGCCCTGATTAGCCGCACCAACAAAGGCGAACCGTTGCCGGACGAACCGGACAGTGTCGCCCCTGGCGCCGCTGCGGCAGGGGGGCGCTGATATGTGGGATCTGATCGAGAAAGGCCTGGAACACAACGGCCTGGTCACCGCCTTCGCCTTCGTCGGCGTGATCATGTGGGTCTCGGTGCTGCTGTCCAAGCGCCTGACGTTCGGCCGGGTACACGGTTCGGCCATTGCCATCGTCATCGGCCTGGTGCTGGCCTGGGTCGGCGGCACCATCACCGGTGGGCAAAAGGGCCTGGCGGACCTGGCGCTGTTCTCCGGCATCGGCCTGATGGGCGGCGCCATGCTGCGGGACTTCGCGATTGTCGCCACGGCCTTCGAAGTGCAGGCCACCGAGGCGCGCAAGGCCGGGATGATCGGCGCCATCGCGCTGTTTCTCGGCACGGTGCTGCCGTTCATTGTCGGCGCGAGCATCGCCTGGGCCTTCGGCTATCGCGATGCGGTGAGCATGACCACCATCGGCGCCGGCGCGGTGACCTACATTGTCGGCCCGGTGACCGGGGCGGCGATCGGCGCCAGTTCCGATGTGGTGGCGCTGTCCATCGCCACGGGGCTGATCAAGGCGATCCTGGTGATGGTCGGCACGCCTATGGCGGCGCGCTGGATGGGCCTGGACAACCCGCGTTCGGCGATGGTCTTCGGCGGCCTGGCCGGCACCGTCAGCGGGGTGACCGCGGGGCTGGCGGCGACCGATCGGCGCCTGGTGCCCTACGGCGCGCTGACCGCGACCTTCCATACCGGGCTGGGTTGCCTGCTCGGGCCTTCGTTGCTGTTCTTCATCGTGCGCGGGTTGGTGGGGTAGGGCGGCTGGCCTCATCGCGAGCAAGCTCGCTCCTACAGGTACGGTGTGATCTCCTGTAGGAGCGAGCTTGCTCGCGATAGCGTTCTTGTAAACACCGCGCGTTATGTGTCTTGCCGATTGGCATACATCCGGCACTCCGCCAGCAGCGCCAGCAGGTTCGGGTCGCGCTCCTTGGCCTTGAGGAATACCACGCCGATATGCTGTTGCAGCCGGTAGCGCGCCTGCAGCGGAATCAGCTTCACGCGGTTTTCGTACACCGCGGCAATCCTTCCCGGCAGCAGGGCATAGCCCACCCCCGAGCTGACCATACTCAGCAGGGTGAAGATGTCGTTGACCTGCATCGCCACCTTCGGCTCGAACCCCGCCTGCTTGAACACCCGCACACCGTCCTGATGGGTGGCAAAGCCCTGGGTCAGGGTGATGAAGGTCGCGTCGCGCACATCGCTGAGGTCGACTTCCGCCTGCTGGGCGAACGGCGAGTCGGCTGGCGTGGCGAGGAAGATGTCGTCGGAGAACAGCGGGATCTGCTCGCAGTCCGGGTCGCTGACGCTGTCGTCCAGCGATACCAGGATCGCGTCGACTTCCATGTTCTTCAGCTTGTACAACAGGTCGATGTTGGAACCGAGGATCAGGTCGATATTCAGCTCGCTGCGGCGCAGCTTCAGGCCCATGATCAGCTGCGGCACGGTCTTCACCGTCAATGAGTACAGGGAACCGAGCTTGAAGCGTTCCGCCGAGAACCCGGCGGCTTCGCGGGTCAGGCGCACGCTTTCGAGCACGTCCTGGATCAGCTTCTGCGCCCGTTCTTCTAAGACGAAGGCGCTTTCCAGCGGCGTCAGGTTGCGCCCTTCATGTTTGAACAGCGGGCAGCGCAGGGCGCTTTCCAGGGAGTGAATGGCCCGGTGCACGCTGACATTGCTGGTCTGCAACTCGGCGGCGGCACGCGCCAGGTTGCCGGTGCGCATGAATGCCAGAAACACTTCGAGCTTTTTCAGGGTCAACTCTTCATCGATCAGCATGATGGGCGCTCTTATTCGAGTGCTCCGATTGTGCCTGCCGGGTCATGACTTGGCTGGAGGTTTTTTCGTCCATAGCTTTATTCGCAAACATTGCGCTTTCAGGCTATAGGCCTGAGCCTTGCGCAGATTTTCCGCCTTGGGAGGTGAGTGACACATGTATCACGGGGAAAGACTCAACGCCTGGACGCATCTGGTGGGAGCGATTGCGGCACTGGTCGGGGGGATCTGGCTGCTGGTGCTGGCCAGCCTCGACGGCAGCCCGTGGAAAATCGTCAGCGTGGCGATCTACGGCTTCACCTTGCTGGTGCTGTACAGCGCCTCGACCCTGTACCACAGCGTGCGCGGGCGGGCGAAAAGCATCATGCAGAAGGTCGATCACTTCTCGATCTACCTGCTGATCGCCGGCAGCTATACGCCGTTCTGCCTGGTGACCCTGCGCGGGCCCTGGGGCTGGACGCTGTTCGGGATCGTCTGGGGGCTGGCGCTGATCGGCATCCTGCAGGAGATCAAGCCGCGTTCCGAGGCGCGCATCCTGTCCATCGTGATCTACGCGGTAATGGGCTGGATCGTGCTGGTGGCGGTCAAGCCGCTGCTGGCGGCCCTGGGCCCCGCCGGCTTCGCCTGGCTGGCCTCGGGCGGGGTGCTCTACACCGTCGGCATCATCTTCTTCGCCCTCGACAGCCGTTTGCGCCACGCCCACGGGATCTGGCACCTGTTCGTGATCGCCGGCAGTTTGCTGCACTTTGTGGCGATCTTTTTCTACGTGTTGTGACGGGCGACCGCGTTATCGTTCATCGCGAGCAAGCTCGCTCCTACAGGTACGAGGTGCTTCTGTAGGAGCAGCCGGTCGACGCTCGATTGCTCGCGACAAGGCCCGGCAGGGCCGCCTCAATCCCCGGTCATCAACCGATCCAGCTGCTCCTGCGCCCGGCCGCCGAAGATCTCCAGCAGGCTGCTCAAGGTATGGGGCAGCGCCTCCGCCGCGCGGGTCACGGCATACAGGGTGATCGGCAGCGCCGGGGTCAGCGGGCGAATCGCGGTGCTGGCGGGGGAGGCGCCGAGGGCGGTGAAGGGGTCGATCACCGCCAGCCCGGCCCCGGATTCGACCATGGCCCGGGCCAGGGAGTAGGTCTGCACGGCAATGCTGACCCGGGGCGCCGGCTCCACGGCTTTCAGGTAACCGTCGAGTTTCGCCGCCAGCGGGTCGGCGCTGGACAGGCCGATCAAGGGCGCCCCCGCCAATTCCATCAAGGGCAGCGGGGTGCCCCTGGCCGCCTGGGGCCAGTAATCCAGCGGCGCCAGCGCCACCAGCACCCCGCTGGCCAGGGCCTGGGCGGTCAGCCCCGGATGATCCGGGCGTTGCAGGGTCAGGGCCACATCGATCTCGCGCATCAGCAGGTTCTGTACCAGCTCGCGGCTGTGGGCGCTGGACAGCTCGCAGACGATGTCCGGGTAGCGCCGGGTCCACTGGTTGATGGCCGGCGGCAGCAAGGACAGGGCCAGCGCCGGCGTGGCGCCGATCCGCAGGCTGTGGCCCGGCTCGCGGCGCAGGCTCTGGGCCAGGCGTCGCACCCCTTGCAGGCTTTCGCTGACCTTGTCGACTTCGCGCTCCAGCTCCAGGGCTTCCGGGGTGGCCTGCAACTTGCCCTTGACCCGCAGGAACAGCGGGAACCCCAACTGCTGCTCGGCGTGCTGCAAGACCTTGGTCACCGCCGGCTGGGAGACGTGCAGCAGTTGCGCCGCGCCGCTGATCGAGCCGGTCTGGCGGATGGCCTGGAAAATCTCGATATGGCGCAGTCGCATGATGAGTCCATAACCTTTGTTTATGGGTGGTCCATCTTTATTCATTGTCCCGGGCCTGTCACCTGGTCCTAACCTGAAGCCCGCTCAACAAGGTTTAAGGACTGACATGGCACAGCGGGTTTGCATCATCGGCGGCGGGGTCATTGGCCTGGCCAGCGCCTACGCCCTGGTTCGCGAGGGGTTCGACGTGAGCCTGGTGGAGGCGCGCGAATCCTTCGCCAGCCAGACCAGCTTCGCCAACGGCGGCCAACTGTCGTACCGCTACGTGGCGCCGCTGGCCGATGCTGGCGTGCCCTGGCAGGCGCTGGGCTGGATGCTGCGGGGCGATTCGCCGCTGAAGCTGCGCCCGCGCCTGGACCCGGCGCAGTGGCGCTGGATGGCCGGGTTCCTGGCGGCCTGCCGTGTTTCGGTCAACCGGCGCAACGGCGCTCACCTGCTGCGCCTGGCGCTGCTGAGCCAGGCCACCTTGCAGCGCTGGCGCGAGGAGGATCGGCTCGAGGGTTTTCACTGGCGGCGTAACGGCAAGCTGGTGACCTTTCGCGAAACCGCCAGTTTCGAGCATGCCCGCCATGGACTGGCCGATCCGCGCCAGCAACAGGTGTTGTCCGCTGGCGAATGCGCACAACTGGAACCGACCCTCGGCGGCGCGCCCTTTGTCGGCGGCATCTTCACCCCGGACGAAGAGGTGGCCGACTGTCACGCCTTCTGCCAGCAATTGGTGGCGCGGCTGCAGGCTTCCGGTCGCTGCCAGCTGCTGACGGGGCGCCAGGTCACCGGTATTCGTCAGGCGGGCGGCCAGGTGCAGGCCATCGAGCTGGGCGCCGAGGTGCTGGCGGTGGATCAACTGATACTCGCCGCCGGTCATCGCAGTGGCGAGCTGGCGCTGCCCGGGCTGAAGCTACCGCTGTATCCACTCAAGGGCTACAGCCTCAGCGTGCCGATCGGCTCGGGGCACCGGGCGCCGGAGATCAGCATCACCGACTACAACCGCAAGATCGTCTACGCGCGGATCGGCCAGCAGCTGCGGGTAGCGGCGATGGTCGATATCGTCGGTTTCGACCCGTCCCTGGACCCCAAGCGCCTGGCCCTGATGCAGCGCCAGGCCCGGGAAACCTTCGCCAATGCCGGCGACTACGATGCCGCCATCGAGTGGGCCGGCATGCGCCCGGCGACCCCCAGCGGCGTACCGCTGATTGGCGCCACCGGCTACCGCAACCTGTGGCTCAACCTCGGCCACGGCGCCCTGGGGTTCACCCTGGCCTGTGGCAGCGGGCGCCTGCTGGCCGAGCTGATCGGCCAGCGCCGTCCTTCCATCGACATGCAGGGCCTCGCGCCCCATGCCGCCTGATTTCTTTCGCGTACAAGGAGCTATCCCATGACCATCCAGCGTCTCCACAGCAATGACCGCCTCAGCGCTGTCGTGAGTTTTGCCGATCTGCTGTTCCTCTCCGGCCAGGTGCCGGGCCCGGCCACCGATGTCGCCGGCCAGACCCGTGAAGTGCTGGCGAAGATCGACGCCTTGCTGGCCGAGGCCGGCAGCGACAAGGATCATCTGCTCAGTGCGACCCTCTACCTGAAAGACATCCAGCAGGACTTTGCCGTGGTGAACGAGGTCTGGTCGGCCTGGCTGTCCCCGGGCCAGGCGCCGAGCCGCACCACCGTGCAGGCCGCCCTGGCGCGTCCGGACATCCTGGTGGAAATCACCGTCATCGCGGTTCGCCGCTAACGCCTTCACCCACAACGGAGAATAACAATGCAAAAAATCACGTTGCTCGGCTGCACCCTGGGCCTGTTGCTCGGCTCCCCGCTGTACGCCAGCGAGGCGCCGCTGACCGGCACCCTGGGCAAGATCGCCAATGCCGGCAGTATTACCCTGGGTTATCGCGATGCGTCGGTGCCGTTTTCCTACGTGGGTGACAACAGCGGCAAACCCATGGGCTATTCGGTGGACCTGGCGAGCAAGGTCGTCGAGCGCATCCGCCACAAGCTGGCATTGCCGCAACTGGCGGTGAAGTACAACCTGGTGACGTCGCAGACGCGCATTCCGCTGGTGCAGAACGGCACCGTGGACCTGGAATGCGGCTCCACCGGAGTGACCGCCGAACGGCAGAAGCAGGTGGCGTTTTCCTACGGCTTCATCTACGTCAAAGGCCAATTGCTGACCGCCAGGGACAGCGGGATCAAGCGTTTCGCCGACCTGCGCGGCAAGAACGTGGTGACCACCGCCGGCACCACCAACGAGCGCTTCCTCAAGAGCTACAACGTCGAGCACAAGATCGACATGTTCGTGATCAGCGCCAAGGACCACGGCGAAGCCTTCCAGATGCTGCAATCCGGTCGCGCCGCGGCGTTCTACATGGACGACGCACTGCTCTACGGCGAACGGGCCAAGGCCCGCGATCCGCACAACTGGGTGGTGGTCGGTGAGGAGCAGTCGCGGGAAATCTACAGCTGCATGGTGCGCAAGGACGATCCGCAGTTCCTGGAACTGGTGAACAGCACCCTGGCGGACCTGTATCGCTCAGGGGAGATCAACGGAATCTACCAGCGCTGGTTCGAACAACCGATTCCACCCAAGGGCCTGAACCTGGAATTTCCGATGACCAGCGAGTTGAAGGCCATCATCGCCAAGCCGGTGAGCGATCCGGTGGAGTGATCGGCCCCTCCGTAGGAGCGAGCTTGCTCGCGATTGGATCGTCCGGACGTGGAAATTACGTTGGCTGAGTCCGTTTTTCGCGAGCAAGCTCGCTCCTACAGAAGGGGTTAGAAGTCGCCCCAGAGTTGCTGCGCCACGGCCAGCGCTACCACCGGCGCGGTTTCGGTGCGCAACACCCGCGGCCCAAGGCGCGCCGGCAGGAAGCCCGCATCCTGGGCCTGGTCCACTTCGGTGTCGGACAAACCGCCTTCCGGGCCGATCAGGAATGCCAGGGTCGCCGGCTTGGCGTGGCTTACCAGCGGCTCGGCCACCGGGTGCAGCACCAGCTTGAGGTCGGCCTGGGTCTGCTTGATCCAGTCGGCCAGCAGCACTGGCGGATGAATCACCGGCACCCGTGAGCGCCCGCATTGTTCGCAGGCGCTGACGGCCACCTGGCGCCAGTGGGCCAGGCGCTTGTCGGCGCGTTCGTCCTTGAGCCGCACTTCGCAGCGCTCGCTGAAGATCGGGGTGATTTCATTCACTCCCAGCTCGGTAGCTTTCTGAATCGCCCAGTCCATGCGCTCGCCCCGGGACAGGCCCTGGCCGAGGTGGATCTGCAGCGGCGACTCGACCTGCCCGGCGAAGCTTTCATCGAGCCGGACCACCACGCGTTTCTTGCCGACTTCCAGCAGGGTGCCGCGAAATTCGTTGCCCGAACCGTCGAACAGCTGCAGCGCGTCGCCCTCGGCCATGCGCAGCACGCGCCCGATGTAGTGGGCCTGGGCTTCCGGCAGTTCGTGCTCGCCGAGGCTCAGGGGGGCGTCGATAAAGAAGCGGGACAGTCTCATGGTGATTCTCTGGGGAAAATTCTGGATCGGTGTCAGTCAGTCGGAGCTTTTCGCGAGCAAGCTCGCTCCTACGGAGGGCGGGCTTGCTCGCGCGGTTATCAGCCCGGATCGCGGAAGCCTGGGTGGAAGTCCTTGGGCACCGCCACGCTGACCTTGTCGCTGGTGGCGATATCGATGCCTTCGCTGGCCACCTCGGCGAGGAAGTCGATCTGCTCCGGGGTGATCACGTAGGGTGGCAGGAAATACACCACGCTGCCCAGCGGACGCAGCAGGGCGCCACGCTCCAGGGCGTGCTGGAAGACTTTCAGGCCACGGCGTTCCTGCCACGGATAGGCGGTCTTGCTGGCCTTGTCCTGGACCATCTCGATGGCCAGCACCATGCCGGTCTGGCGTACTTCCGCGACGTGCGGGTGATCCGCCAGGTGCGCGGTCGAGCTGGCCATGCGCTGGGCCAGCGCCCGGTTGTTCGCGATGACATTGTCCTGCTCGAAGATATCCAGGGTCGCCAGCGCCGCCGCACAGGCCAGCGGGTTGCCGGTGTAGCTGTGGGAGTGGAGGAAGGCGCGCAGGGTCGGGTAGTCGTCGTAGAAGGCGCTGTAGACCTCGTCGGTGGTCAGGCATGCGGCCAGCGGCAGGTAGCCGCCGGTCAGGGCCTTGGACAGGCAGAGGAAGTCCGGGCGGATGCCGGCCTGTTCGCAGGCGAACATCGTGCCGGTACGACCGAAGCCGACGGCGATCTCATCAAAGATCAGGTGCACGCCGTAGCGGTCGCAGGCCTCGCGCAGCAGCTTGAGGTACACCGGGTGATACATGCGCATGCCGCCGGCGCCCTGGATCAGCGGCTCGACTATCACCGCGGCGAGGGTGGCGTGGTGTTCCGCCAGGGTCTGCTCCATGGCCGCGAACATGTTGCGCGAGTGTTCTTCCCAGCTCATGCCTTCGGGGCGCAGGTAGCAGTCCGGGCTCGGCACCTTGAGGGTGTCCAGCAGCAGGGCCTTGTAGGTCTCGGTGAACAGCGGCACATCGCCCACCGACATCGCGGCGATGGTTTCGCCGTGGTAGCTGTTGGTCAGGGTGACGAAGCGCTTCTTGTCCTTCTGGCCGCGGTTGAACCAGTAGTGGAAGCTCATCTTCATCGCCACTTCGATGCACGACGAGCCGTTGTCGGCATAGAAGCAGCGGGTCAGGCCTTCGGGGGTCATTTTCACCAGGCGCTCGGACAGCTCGATCACCGGCTGATGGCTGAAGCCGGCGAGGATCACGTGCTCCAGCTGATCGACCTGATCCTTGATGCGCTGGTTGATGCGCGGGTTGGCGTGGCCGAACACATTGACCCACCAGGAGCTGACCGCGTCGAGGTAGCGCTTGCCTTCGAAGTCCTCCAGCCACACGCCTTCGCCGCGCTTGATCGGGATCAGCGGCAGCTGCTCGTGGTCTTTCATCTGGGTGCAGGGATGCCATAACACCGCGAGATCGCGTTGCATCCACTGGTTGTTGAGGCCCATGTTCAGTCTCCTGGAGGCGGCTCTAAGTACGCGAGCAAACAATCGCGCAAGCCTATGCAATGCCAGGCCGTGTCACAACCCATTGCATGCCTGGAAGGGCGAATTGATCGCGGCCGCAGGACGGTCTGTCACGTTTTCCCCACGTAGACCTTAATGCCTGGTTAATTTAGTGTTCGTAGGATCAACATCGTATTTCTCGATATTTCAAAGCGAAAATTTCCGCTTTAATTCGATAGTTAAATCGATAGTCTTGGGCAGCAGTTCTTACAGGATTTAAGTGATGCAGCTACGTAACTCTTCTTCCCGCTATGGCTGGGTAAGCATTTTCCTGCACTGGAGTGTGGCGCTGGCAGTCTTTGGATTGTTCGCCCTGGGCCTGTGGATGGTCGGCCTGGATTACTACAGTGCCTGGCGCAAAGATGCGCCGGACCTGCACAAAAGCATTGGCTTGACGCTGTTCGCGATCATGTTGCTGCGGGTGCTGTGGCGCTTTGTCAGCCCGCCGCCACCGGCACCGGCCAACCACGGTCGCCTGACGCGCCTGGGCGCTACCTTCGGCCATGCCTTCCTGTATCTCAGTCTGTTCGCTGTGATGATTGCCGGTTACCTGATTTCCACCGCAGACGGTGTCGGGATCCCGGTGTTTGGCCTGTTTGAAATTCCCGCCCTGGTTTCCGGACTGCCGGACCAGGCGGATGTGGCCGGCGAGGTGCATCTGTACCTGGCCTGGGCCCTGGTGATCTTTGCCGGAGTGCATGCTCTGGCCGCTTTGAAACACCACTTTATCGATCGTGACGCGACCCTGGCTCGTATGCTGGGACGCAAAGCCTGATGCTCAACCTCGACTCAAAAGGAATAGAAAGCATGTTGAAAAAGACTCTCGCCGCTCTGGCAATCGGTTCTGCTCTGTTGTCTGCCGGTCAGGCGATGGCCGCTGATTACGTGATCGACAAGGAAGGCCAGCACGCCTTCGTCGACTTCAAGATCAGCCACCTGGGCTACAGCTTCATCACCGGTACCTTCAAGGACCTGGACGGCAAGTTCAGCTTCGACGCGGCCAAGCCTGAAGACGCCAAGATCGAAGTCAATGTGCGCACCGCCAGCGTGTTCACCAACCACGCCGAGCGCGACAAGCACATCGCCAGCAAAGACTTCCTGGACGTGGGCAAGTTCGCTGACGCCAAGTTCGTCTCCACCAGCGTCAAGCCAACCGGCAAGAACGCCGATGGCAAGCAGACTGCCGACGTGACCGGCGACCTGACCCTGCACGGTGTGACCAAGCCGGTCGTGGTCAAGGCGACCTTCCTGGGTGAAGGCAAGGACCCATGGGGCGGCTACCGTGCCGGCTTCGAAGGCACCACCAGCATCAATCGCCAGGATTTCGGCAAGATGATGGACCTGGGCCCGGCCTCCAACAATGTCGACCTGTACATCACCTTCGAAGGTGTGAAAGCGAAGTAATGCTTCGTCTGTAGCCGCTGCCGAGCCCGCGAGGCTGCGACAAGGTCCGCAGGACCTTCATGGCCCTTGAGGCCGGCGACCGGTTCCCGGTCGATCACAGCCTTCGGCAGTGGTTACAGCGCCATAAAAAAACGCCCCTGATCGCAAGATCAGGGGCGTTTTTTATTGCCGCGTAAACTTCAGCGATTGCGGGTCAGCAAGGCTGGTTTCTCGCCACGTGGACGGCTTGGCAGTTGATCGAGCTGCTCGGGAGTCGGGAAGCGGTCGGCTTTCGATTCCTTGTGCATGATCTTCGGCTGGTTGCCACGCGGGTTCTGTACCGCCGGTTCCTGACGCGCCTGGTCGTCACGGGCCGGACGACGATTGCGCGACTCTTCGCGACGGGCCTGGCCGTCACGTGGAGCACCGCTGCGTGGGCCGTTGCGCTTGGCAGGTGGGGTGCCGGTGCTGGCGCCGTTGCTGTTGCGCGGACCGCCGGAGCGACCCTGGCCGCCACTGCGCGGCGCATTGCTGTTGGCTGCTGCGCCCTGGCCTGGCGCGCCTGGACGGCGGCCGCGGCTCTGGTTGTTCTTGTTCTGGTACGGGCTGACGTAGTCGGCGCGGTTGCCGAAGTTGTCCACGTCATCGTCCAGGAACTCATCCGGGGCACGGTCGGCGCGTGGCGTCGGCTGGCGCTGTTCGCGGGCCGGGGTGCCTTCGCGAGGCTTCTGCTCACGGGCTGGACGGTCGCCGCGAGCGGCCGGTTTTTCCTTGCCCTTGTCCTTGCCTTTGTCTTTGCGGCCGCCGCCACCACCACCGCCGCCGTTCGGACCGTCGCCACGCGGGCCACGGGAATTGCGCGGGTTACGCACGTCCGGACGCTCGCGCACTTCCGGTTTCTCGGCTTCCACGGCGCTGGCATCGAAGCCCATCAGATCGCCGTCGGGGATCTTCTGCTTGGTCATGCGCTCGATGCTTTTGAGCAGCTTCTCTTCGTCCGGCGCGACCAGCGAGATCGCTTCGCCCGAACGACCGGCACGGCCGGTACGGCCAATGCGGTGCACATAGTCTTCGTCGACGTTCGGCAGTTCGAAGTTGACCACGTGTGGCAGCTGGTCGATGTCCAGGCCGCGGGCGGCGATGTCGGTGGCGACCAGGATCCGCACTTCACCGGCCTTGAAGTCGGCCAGGGCCTTGGTGCGGGCGTTCTGGCTCTTGTTGCCGTGGATGGCGACGGCGGTCAGGCCGTGCTTGTCCAGGTACTCGGCCAGGCGGTTGGCGCCGTGCTTGGTACGGGTGAAGACCAGCACCTGTTCCCAGGCGCCGGCGGTGATCAGGTGGGCCAGCAAGGCACGCTTGTGGCTGGCGGCCAGGCGGAACACCCGTTGCTCGATGCGCTCGACCGTGGTGTTCGGCGGCGTGACCTCGATGCGCTCGGGGTTGTGCAGCAGCTTGCCGGCCAGGTCCGTGATGTCCTTGGAGAAGGTCGCGGAGAACAGCAGGTTCTGGCGCTTGGCGGGCAGGCGTGCGAGGACTTTCTTCACGTCATGGACGAAGCCCATGTCGAGCATGCGGTCGGCTTCGTCGAGCACGAGGATTTCCACGTGGGACAAGTCGACGCTGCCTTGGCCGGCCAGGTCGAGCAGGCGGCCGGGGCAGGCCACCAGCACGTCGACGCCGCGGGCCATGGCCTGAACCTGTGGGTTCATGCCGACGCCGCCGAAGATGCAGGCACTGACGAACTTCAGGTCGCGGGCATAGACCTTGAAGCTCTCGTGCACTTGCGCGGCCAGTTCGCGGGTTGGGGTCAGGACCAGGACGCGCGGTTGGCGCGGGCCGTGACGCTGGGATTTGTCCGGGTGACCGTTGGGAAACAACCGTTCCAGGATCGGAAGGGCGAAACCGCCGGTTTTACCAGTACCTGTCTGTGCCGCGACCATCAGGTCGCGACCTTGCAACACGGCGGGAATGGCCCGCTGTTGCACCGGAGTAGGCTGGGTGTAGCCGGCGGCTTCGATGGCGCCGACTAAAGCCTCGGAGAGACCGAGGGAAGCAAAGGACATGAGTAATCCTGTTTTAGTGAGGGCTTGGCCCAGAGGGATAGTCTTGCCTGGCGCGAATGGCGTTTAAGAGGACGCAATCCCGTCCGGTCCTGCTGGCTCCTGAAGGCTCATCGGCGAGGGCTCGCGCGGGCCTTGTGGCTGCGCTGTAGCGGTATCGAGAGGCCTTGAACAGGGTCGAGCGTCCGGGCGTGAGCCTGGCGGGAAGGCCGGAGTATAACAGAGCAATCAGCGTGCGCTGCGTTCCTGCTGCTCAACGGTTTTCAGCGGGGCGCCGGGCGGCATTGCGCTTGAGTCGGCCATGGCCGGCGCCGTGCCATAGCGTGCGCTCAGTTCGGCGTAGGCCGGCTCGCGTTTGAAGCGCTTGAGTTCAGCGCCGAAACGCTGCACCAGCAAGTCCATGCCGGCATTGCGCCGTACCGCCAGAAACTGGCTCTGGCGGCTGATGACCACCGGGTTCTCGGTGATCTGCTGGCGAATATCCAGTTGGTCGAGCAGATGCTGGCCGACCCGCCGATCGGTGATCAGCAGGTCGATGCGGCCGCGCAGCAGCTTGCCGAAGTTGGCTTCGTGGGTCGGCGCCGGCTCGTGCTTGAACAGCGTGGACTCCCTGAAGTCCTGGCTGTACAGATAGCCGGGAGAGGTGCCCACGGTCAGGCCGCGCAAGTCTTCCAGGGTGCGGAACGGAAAGGGCCGGGCGTTGGCATAGAACATCACGAACTCGACGTCCGACAGCGGCTCGCTGGGGTAGAGCAGGCTGCTTTCGCGTTCGTTGCTGTGAAAGATGTCCAGGGCACCGTCGGCCTGGCCCTGTTCGAGCATGGCCAGGCAACGTTTCCAGGGCAGGAACTGCCATTCGACTTCGATCCCCAGGCGCTGGAAGACGATGGCCGTGGTTTCGTAATCCAGCCCCTGGGCCTTGCCCTGTTCCTCATAGACATAAGGGGCCCAGGGCTCGGTGACAATGCGCAGCTTCTCGCCATGGGCGGTGAGGCTCAGGCAAGCGCAGATAAAGGCTGTCAGCAGCTGGGCGATGAGGGGCATCGCTGGAGATTACGACGAGAGGTCGCCCAATACCAGAGGCTGTCTAGCTCAAGCCTCAGTCAGCCTTTGTCTCGATCAGATGCAGGTAGATGGCCTTGCGTCGCTGGCCCAGTACCAGGCGAATCACCGGGTGGTTGAACCAGCGCTCGAGTTGATGGCTGTTGAGCGGCTTTTTCAGGCGGCCTTCGGCGTTTTCCCGGGCTTTCTCCCACCAGACCGGGGCGCAGGCCTGGTCGAATTCGTTGGTGTGGCGGTAGCAGCCGTAGAGGATTTCGCGCATGAACTGCCGCTGGTACCCGGGCAGGGCCAGGGTCACGATCTTGTAGGCCAGGCGTTGCAACGCCGGTGGGCGTGGCAGGGTCGCGGTGACCAGGCGGGTTTCGTCCAGGGCGACGCTGCTGGTGGGTGCTGCGCCGTGCTTGTCCAGCCAGGCCTTGATCTTGGCGCGAAACAGCTGCTTGCGGCTCCAGTAGTGGTGGATCAGGTCGGGGCATTCGCGAACCTGCTTGGTGCGATAGGCCGCCACCGACAGGCAGAACTCTTCGAGGGTGTAGGCGCCGTTGGCCAGCGGGTACAGCTCGTCCATCAGGGCGATGGAGCGCTCCAGCACATCGGCGTCGGCGCGGTGCAGGCCGATCACGCCGGAGTTCAGCAGCGGCATCTGGTCGTCGGCGAGTTTGCGTTCCTGCAGCAAGCCGGCCAGGGACTGGTAGAGGCCGGACTCCTTGTTGGCGCCGTAGCACATGCCGAAGGCGTTACACAGCAGGGTGCCGGGCTGGATGCGGCGAAACAGCTCCAGCGGCGAGCAGTGAAAAAAGGTATCGGTGTCGATCAGCAGCGCCAGTTCGGACTCTTGCAGCACCTGCTGCATCACCACGTGCTTGGCGCGAAAGTGGTAGCCGTGTGGGGCGATCCAGGACTGGCGGGTGTTTTCGTCCAGGGGGCGCACGCGCACAGGCAGGTCGCGGTAAGGCGCGGCATTGTCGGTGAAGACCTGGATGTCGAGGGCTTCGCCCGGCGTTTCGCGCAGCCCGGCCAGGGCGCTGGCAATGCTGAACGCGGCTTCCTGGTGATAGGTCGCGGCGCCGTAAACCAGATAGATCAATTGTGGGCGTGCTGCGGTGCTGCCTGTGGACATCTACGGCGATCCTTCGGATGTATTGGGGGTTAAAAAAAAGGCCCTGGATTTCGCCAAGGCCTTTTCTGATGTTGCCGGGCGGTTAACGCGGCAGCTTCAGGTTGTTCCAGACGGCCAGGCTTGGCTCGGCTTGGTTCAGGGTATAGAAATGCAACCCTGGCGCCCCGCCTTGCAACAAACGTTCACACATTTCGGTGATGACCTGTTCGCCGAACGTCTGAATGCTTTGGCTGTCGTCGCCGTAGGCTTCCAGCTGCTTGCGGATCCAGCGCGGGATTTCCGCGCCGCAGGCGTCGGAGAAACGCGCCAGCTTGCTGTAGTTGGTGATCGGCATGATGCCGGGCACGATCGGGATGTTCACACCCATTTGTTGCACGCGTTCGACGAAGTAGAAATAACTGTCGGCGTTGAAGAAATACTGGGTGATCGCACTGTTGGCGCCGGCGTTGGCCTTGCGCACGAAGTTGTTGAGGTCGTCTTCGAAATTGCGCGCCTGCGGGTGCATTTCCGGATACGCCGCCACTTCGATGTGGAAGTGATCACCGGTCTCTTCACGAATGAAACTCACCAGGTCGTTGGCGTGACGCAGCTCGCCGCTGGCCATGCCCATGCCCGAAGGCAGGTCGCCGCGCAGGGCGACGATACGGTTGATGCCGGCAGCCTTGTACTGGCTCAGCAGGCCACGCAGGTCGGCCTTGCTGTCGCCCACGCAGGACAGGTGCGGCGCGGCCGGGATCTTCACTTCGCTTTCGAGCTGCAGCACGGTGTTCATCGTGCGGTCGCGGGTCGAGCCACCGGCACCGTAGGTGCAGGAGAAGAAGTCGGGGTTGTAGCTGGCCAGCTGGCGGGCAGTGGCGAGCAGTTTTTCATGCCCAGCATCGGTCTTGGTCGGGAAGAACTCGAAGCTGTAGCGACGGTCTTGGGACATGGAGGAAACCTCCAGCTACAAGCTGCAAGCCACAAACTGCAAGAGTAGCGGAGGTGCGCTCGACTCTTGGGCCTGGAACGGGCTGCTTGAAACTGTTTAAGCAAATAGGGACGAAGCCGAAAGCTTCGAGCGGCAAGCAGGGCTTGTGGCCCTCGCTTGCCGCTTGAAGCTCAAGGCTTGCAACTGCTCTTAGTACCGGTAAGCGTGCGGCTTGAACGGGCCTTCGACGGTCACGCCGATGTAGTCAGCCTGTTGCTTGGTCAGTTGGGTGACCACGCCACCGAAGCCGCGAACCATTTCCAGGGCCACTTCTTCGTCGAGTTTCTTCGGCAGTACTTCAACGGTCAGGCGCTCGGCTTTCTGGGCTGGCGACAGGTCGGCGTACTTCTGGCCGAACAGGAAGATCTGCGCCAGAACCTGGTTGGCGAACGAACCGTCCATGATGCGGCTTGGGTGACCGGTGGCGTTGCCCAGGTTCACCAGGCGGCCTTCGGCCAGCAGGATCAGGTAGTCGTCGTTCTGGGCGTCGAAAGCGCCTGGGCCGGTACGGTGAACCTTGTGCACCTGTGGCTTCACTTCTTCCCATGCCCAGTTCTTGCGCATGAAAGCGGTGTCGATTTCGTTGTCGAAGTGACCGATGTTGCAGACCACGGCGCGCTTTTTCAGGGCCTTGAGCATGTTTGCGTCGCAAACATTGACGTTACCGGTGGTGGTCACGATCAGGTCGATCTTGCCCAGCAGGGCCTTGTCGATGCTCGCCTCGGTACCGGTGTTGATCCCGTCGATGAACGGCGAAACCAGTTCGAAACCGTCCATGCAGGCCTGCATGGCGCAGATCGGGTCAACTTCGGAAACCTTGACGATCATGCCTTCCTGACGCAGGGACTGGGCCGAACCCTTGCCCACGTCACCGTAGCCGATGACCAGCGCTTGTTTGCCGGACAGCAGGTGGTCGGTACCGCGCTTGATCGCATCGTTCAGGCTGTGACGGCAGCCGTACTTGTTGTCGTTCTTGCTCTTGGTCACCGAGTCGTTGACGTTGATGGCCGGGATCTTCAGCTCGCCCTTGGCCAGCATGTCCAGCAGGCGGTGCACGCCGGTGGTGGTTTCTTCGGTCACGCCGTGGACGCGATCCAGCACCTGCGGGTACTTCTTGTGCAGCAGCTCGGTCAGGTCGCCGCCGTCGTCGAGGATCATGTTGGCATCCCATGGCTTGCCATCCTTGAGGATGGTCTGCTCCAGGCACCACTCGTACTCTTGCTCGGTCTCGCCTTTCCAGGCGAATACCGGGATGCCGGCGGCGGCGATGGAGGCAGCGGCCTGGTCCTGGGTCGAGAAGATGTTGCAGGACGACCAGCGTACTTCGGCACCCAGGGCAACCAGGGTTTCGATCAGCACGGCAGTCTGGATGGTCATGTGGATGCAGCCGAGAATCTTCGCGCCCTTGAGCGGTTGTTCAGCGGCGTATTTGCGGCGCAGGCCCATCAGGGCCGGCATTTCCGATTCGGCGATGATGGTTTCACGACGGCCCCAGGCGGCCAGGGACATGTCGGCGACTTTGTAGTCGGTAAAATCTGCAGGCGTGATGACAGCGCTCATGAAGAGCCTCCATTCGTAAGTATGCGAATGGGCGCCGTTGTGCGTTTAGTGACTGACCGAACCATCACGGCCAGACAACGCCCCATCCGAGCCTGACAGGTCTAGCCTGCTGCAGCGCCCCTCGGACAGGTGGCGGGAAAACGGTATCAGGTGATCGTTACCGTTTTGAAACGGAGGCGATTATAGCTTTCTTTAAGCGGCAAGGTGCAAGCTTCAAGCTTCAAGCTGCGAGTAAGAGCAGGCCGCTTTTTACTTGCAGCTTGAAGCTTGAAACTTGAAGCTGGGGGGGCACATCCACCGCAATCGCTCAAATACCCCGGAGCCCCTCCCATGAATTTCCACACCCGCAAATGGGTAAAACCCGAAGACCTCAACCCCAACGGCACGCTGTTCGGCGGCAGCCTGTTGCGCTGGATCGACGAAGAAGCGGCGATCTACGCCATCGTCCAGCTGGGCAACCAGCGCGTGGTCACCAAGTACATTTCCGAAATCAACTTTGTCAGCGCCTCGCGCCAGGGCGACATCATCGAGCTGGGCATCACCGCCACCGAATTCGGCCGCACCTCGATCACCCTGACCTGTGAAGTGCGCAACAAGATCACCCGCAAAAGCATCCTCACCGTCGAGAAGATGGTCTTCGTCAACCTGGGCGAGGACGGCCTGCCGGCCCCTCACGGTCGTACCGAGATCAGGTACGTGAAGGACCAGTTCAAGGATGACGAGCCGATCGCCTGAGCCGTCTTCTTGTAGGAGCAGCCGGTCGACGCTTGATTGCTCGCGATCAGGGCTGCCAGGCGACGCGATCTGCTTGAAGCAGTGCGGTGTCTGGACGGGCCGATCGCGAGCAAGCTCGCTCCTACAGGGGGCAGGTTGTCAGTGAGCGTCCTGGGCGGCGGCCGGAGCATCCTTGGTGACATGACGCACCAGTTTGCCGATGGTCAGGCCCTGCAGGAGGATCGACGACAGCACCACGATGTAGGTGATGCTCAGTACCAGGTCGCGCTCCGGGCCCAATGGCAGGGCCAGGGCCAGCGCCACCGAAACCCCGCCGCGCAGGCCGCCCCAGGTCAGTACCCGGATGGTGCCGCGCGGCACGCTGCGCCAGCGGCGTAGCAGGACGATGGCCGGGGCTACGGTGAGCAGGCGCGACAGCACGATCGCCACCGCCAGCAGGCTCGCGGCCAGCAAGTGCAGCCAGTTGAACGGCAGCAGCAACAGCTCCATGCCGATCAGGGCGAACAGCAGGGCGTTGAGCATGTCGTCGAGCAGTTCCCAGAAACCGTCCAGGTAGCGCCGGGTCATGTCGTTCATCGCCAGGTTGCGCCCTAGGTTGCCGATGATCAGGCCTGCCACCACCATCGCGATCGGCGCCGAGACGTGCAGTTCGCTGGCCATCGCCGAGCCGCCGATCACCAGGGCCAGGGTCAGCATCACCTCGATCTGGTGCTGCTCGATGCTCTTGATCATCAGGTACACCAGGTAGCCGATCAGCCCGCCGAACACCACGCCGCCGATGGCCTCATGGGCAAACAGCAGGGCGGTAGCGCCGATGGTCGGGGTTTCGCCGAGCTGGGCGATACCCAGCAGCACGGTGAACACCACCACCGCGGTGCCGTCGTTGAACAGCGACTCGCCGACGATGGTGGTTTTCAGTGGCTTGGACGCGTTGGCGGTACGCAGCACGCCGAGCACCGCGATCGGGTCGGTCGGCGAGATCAGGGCGCCGAACAGCAGGCAATAGAGGAAGCTCACGTGCCAGCCGAACAGGCCGAAGATCCAGTAGGCCAGGCTGCCGATGACGAACGTGGCGATCAGCACGCCGACCGTGGCCAACAGGCCGATGGGCCAGCGGTAGCTGCGCAGGTCGTTGAGGTTGACGTGCAAGGCGCCGGCGAACAGCAGGAACGACAGCATCCAGTTCATCAGCAGGTCGCCGAAGTCGATCTGGCCGATCAGCTGTTGCACGTGCTCTTCCAGGCCGGGATAGCCGAGGAAGCTCAAGCCTTGCAGCAGCAGGGAAAACAGCAGTGCGGTGACCATCACCCCGATGGTCGGCGGCAGGCCGATGAAGCGGAAGTTGACGTAGGTGAGCAGGGTGGTCAGGCAGATGAAGGCGGCAACGAGTTCAAGCATCCGGAGTCCCTTGGATAGAAAGGTGAAAAGAAAGCCCGAAAACCATCGGGCAAGGGTTGGATGGGCCGCTGGCGGCCCGGGGCACACCAACAAGGAAAGTTCAGATTCTTCTGGCGGTGAGCCGGTCGGTGTGTGGTTCTAGAGGCGATTGTCGGTCAGTCGCGCGCTCGGCGGCCTCAGCCGGATACATTGACCGCGGCCGCCTGGCGACGTTGCAGGTGAATGAACAGCAGCGCGGTCAACACCGTCAGCCCGCCGACCAGCGCGCCGGTCCACGGCAGGTCGGCCAGGTCGGCGCCGCTGGCGACCACCAGGCCACCGATCCAGGCGCCGGCGGCGTTGCCCAGGTTGAAGGCGCTCTGGTTCAGGGTCGAGCCCAGGTTGGGGGCCTCATGGGCCTGGTCGATGATCAGCAGTTGCAGGATCGGGCACAGGGCGAAGGCGAAAATCCCCCACAACAGCAAAGTGATCGCCGCCGGGATCAGCAGATGGCTGGTCTGGCTGAACGCGGCCAGTACCAGCACCACGGCCAGCGCCATGGCCACCAGCGACGGCAACAGGCGGCTGTCGGCCAGGCGTCCGCCGAGCATGCTGCCGGCCGTCAGGCCGACACCGAACAGCAGCAACATGATGGTCACGCCATGGGGGCTGACGCCGGTGACGTCCTGCAGGATCGGCGCGATATAGGTGAAGACGCTGAACAGGCTGGTGGACGCCAGCACGCTCATGCCCAGGGCCAGCAGCACGTTGGTCTTGCCCAGGACCTTGAATTCGCTGGCCAGGTTGGCCTTGTCCATGGCGATGTGCCGGGGCAGCCAGAGCCACTGGGCAATGGCGGCGATCACCCCGATCACCGACACCGCCCAGAAGGTCGAGCGCCAGCCGGCGTACTGCCCCAACGCCGTACCCAGCGGCACGCCAAGCACATTGGCCAGGGTCAGGCCGGTGAACATCATGGCGATCGCCTGGGCGCGTTTGTTCGGCGCCACCAGGCTGGCGGCGACCACCGAGCCGATGCCGAAAAACGCGCCGTGGCACAGCGCGGTGATCACCCGTGCGGCCATCAGCGTGGCGTAGTTCGGCGCCAGCGCGCAGAGCACGTTGCCGAGGATGAACATCAGGGTCATGCCCAGCAACGTAGCCTTGCGCGGCATGTTGGCGGTGCCGACGGCGAGAATCGGCGCGCCGAACACCACGCCCAGGGCGTAGCCGGTAATCAGCAGGCCCGCATGGGGAATACTGACGGACAGGTCGCGGGCGACATCGGGCAGCAGGCCCATGATGACGAATTCAGTGGTGCCGATGCCGAAGGCGGCAACAGCCAGTGCGAGCAAGGCGAGTGGCATGCGAGGATTCTCTGTCTGTAGTCTTGACGCCCTGATCAGGCATACGCATGCCGGCTTTGCTCCTCCATCGGAGCGGGTCCGGCGGATCGGGCAGCAGCAGGAATTATTGGAATAGATATGCGCAACTGAGTGCGGCGTGGTCGGCGTCAGTATAGACAGCCGTAGCGCCTAGGTGAATCGATTCTCTTATCGCAAACAGGGAGTGTGAGGTGTTGGCGACAACTCTGGTTCTGGTGGCGGCGCTGCTGCATGCGGCATGGAATACCCTGATCAAGTTCAGCGGCGAGCGCTTGTTGGTGGTGGCCTGCATGGACAGTGTCGCCTTGCTGTTCGTGGCGTTGATGCTGGGATTCGTCGCATGGCCGCCGCTGGAGATCTGGCCATGGATCCTGGCCTCGGCGGTTTTCGAATTGCTCTACCGCTACCTGCTGATCCAGGCCTATCGGGTCGGCGACCTGGGCCTGGTCTATCCGCTGATGCGCGGCCTTTCGCCCCTGGTGGTGCTGGCCCTGACCCTGGTCTTCGCCGGCGAGGTGCTCAGCCCCCAGCAGATCCTCGGCATCCTGTTGATCCCTTTCGGCATGCTGTGCCTGCTGTGGCAGGGCGGTGGCGGCGACCGCCTGCCGTGGTCGATGTTGCCGGTGGTGGCGCTGATCGGCCTGTGCATCGGCTGCTACACCTTTATCGACGGCCAGGCATTGCGCCGTTGGTCCCATCCGCTGGATTACCTGGTGTGGGTGACGCTGCTCAGCGCCTGGCCCTTCCCGTTGCTGGCGTTGCTGCGCAAGCGTGCGGCCTTCACTCTGTTCTGGCGCGAGCAATGGCAACTGGGGTTGAGCGTCGGGTTCTGCGTATTGTTCAGCTACGCTCTGGTGCTGTGGGCCATGCAGCTGGGATCGATCGCCGAGGCGGCGGCGCTGCGGGAAGTCAGCGTGATCCTGGTGGTGCTGTTCGGCATGCGTTACCTGAAAGAACCTTTCGGCCGACCTCGGCTCTTAGCTTGTGGGCTGGTGCTGATCGGCATGCTGGTGATGAAGTTCTGACCCCGCTCCCCTCATGACTTTAAAAAGGACTCTGCCATGACCGTCGCTTTCTGGTGTGTATTGATCGCCATCTTCCTGCCTTACCTGTGCAACAGCATCGCCAAGTTCAGCGGGGGCAACTTTGGCCTGCGGCAGAACCATGACCCACGGGCCTATCTCGAGACCCTCGAGGGGTTCGCCCGGCGGGCGCATGCGGCGCAGCTCAACAGTTTTGAAGTGACCCCGGCCTTCGCGGCGGGGGTGATCATTGCCCACATCGCCAACGTCGCCGAACTGGTGACCATCGATGTGCTGGCGGTGCTGTTCATCACCAGCCGCCTGCTGTACATCATCTGCTACCTGGCGGACTGGGCGACCCTGCGGTCGCTGGTGTGGCTCGTCGGTATCGCGCTGATTGCCAGCTTCTTTTTCGTCTCCATTTGACCTGTAGCCGCTGCCGAGCTTGCGAGGCTGCGACCGGGCGCGCAGCGGCCGCAATGGGGGCGTCGCGGTTATCCTGGCCCAACGCACTCTCAGGTTTTGCGCCTGCTACGCAGTCGATCGCAGCCTCGCAAGCTCGGCAGCGGCTACGGGGCTACAGGATTATTTGCTGTCGGTGACTTGAGGCACTTTCGGCAGCGTGGCGCCCTTGGGCCAGAGCATCCAGATCTGGCCCTGCTGCTTCATGTCCCCCGCCAGTTGCCCGGCCGCGTCGCCGGTGCCCCAGAACAGGTCGGCGCGAACCTCACCGGCGATCGCGCCGCCGGTGTCCTGCGCCGCCACCGGGCGGATCAGGCTGCTGCCATCGGGCCGGGTGGTGGAAAGCCACAACAGGCTGCCCAGCGGTATCACCTTGCGGTCCACCGCCACGCTGTAGCCGGACGTCAGCGGTACGTTCAGCGAGCCGCGCGGGCCTTCGTTGCTGTCCGGGTTGCGGTTGAAGAACACGTAGCTGGGGTTGCTGCCCAGCAGTTCCGGGATGCGATTGGGGTTGGCCTTGGCCCAGGCCGCGATGGTGCCCATGGTCACGTCCTCTTTCTTCAGCTCGCCCTGATCCACCAGCCAGCGGCCGATGGGGCGGTAGGGGTGGCCGTTCTGGTCGGCATAACCAATGCGCAACTGGCGCCCGTCTTCCAGCTGGATGCGGCCCGAGCCCTGGATCTGCAGGAATTGCAGGTTCATCGGGTCGGTCAGCCAGGCGATCACCGGCGCCTTGACCCCCTTGGTCTCGATGGTCGCGGCATCGTCGTAGGGTTTCAGCACCCGGCCTTCGAGGCGGCCACGCAGGCGCTTGCCCTTGAGTTCGGGATAAATGCTGTCGAGGGCGACGATGATCATGTCTTCCGGCACGCCGTAGACCGGTACCGACGCGGCCTGGGTCTGGGTCAGGCTGCCCGGGTAGACCGGCTCGTAGTAGCCGGTGATCAGGCCATTGCTGCTGCCGCTGGCCGAGCGCAGGCCGTAGACGTCCAGGTGTTCCTTGAGGAAACTGCGGACATCGAGGGCGGTGAGCGGCACGTTGGCCGCGGTCGCGCAGGTCGGGCCCCACACCGGGTCGGCTTTCAGCCGGGTGCAGGCGCTGCGCCAGGAGCCGAAGCCAGCCAGCAGGTCGTCGTCGGACACAGTGGGCAAGGCTTCCCAGCTGGCGCTGGTATAGGTGGCGATAGCGTGGGGTTGGGGTGGCTTGCCGACTTCGCCGCCATTGCATCCGGCCAGCAGGATCGCGGTCGGCAAGGCCCAGGCCAGGTGTCGACTCCACAGTTTGAAACGGGTGTTCATTGGGTAATTCCTTTGTGGCTTGCCTGGGCGCATGGCAACTTCAGGCAATCCATATTGTTAATAGGGCTATTGGTCTTTGCCGGACAGGCGAGGATACTGGCGGCCGTTTCCCGTGACCCGAAGCCACCATGACGCTTAAAAGACTCTCTGTTGTATTGCTGGCCTGCCTGACGTTGTCCGCCTGCGGCGGTGTCGATCCGAACTCCCCGCTGGGTCAGCGCAAGGCGATCTTCAAACAGATGCTCAAGACCGGTGAGGACCTGGGCGGCATGCTCCGTGGGCGTATCCCGTTCGACGGCCCGCGTTTTACCGAAGGCGCGATCAAGCTGGACAACCTGTCCCGCGAACCCTGGAAGCACTTCCCGCAGGTCAAGGAGCAGGAGCACACCAGCGCGACTGACGATGTCTGGCAGAAGCAGGCACGTTTCCAGGAACTGGCCCGTGCCTTGGAGGCGGCCACCGGTGAATTGGTGATCGCCAGTAAGGTCCAGCCGTACAAGGCCAGCAACCTGGGGCCGGCGGTGCAGAAAGTCGAAGATGCCTGCAGTGCCTGCCATAAAGAGTTTCGCGATCACTGATCCCGTTGCCTGAGGTGGCTGCGGCAGGCACATCTGCCGCAGCGGCTCGAGTTTACTTGTCCAGTTCGTCGAGGGCTTCCTGCAATTCCTTGCGGGACTCGGCCAGCTTGTCCTTGCGCTTGTTGATCTTCTCGGCGTCGCCTTTTTTCATGGCCTTGTCCAGGTCGGTCTGGCGTCGGCTGACCTCGTGCTTGGCTTCCAGCACCTTGTTTTCGCGTTCCTTTTTCAGCGAGGCGTCGGTGCAGTTCGCGGTGGCTTCGCTCAGGGCTTTTTCCAGGCCGGCCTGTTGCTCGCTGTTGCCATGGGCCTTGGCCTGTTCGATCTGGGTGCTGATGGCCTGGCGCTTGGCGGCGCAGCCGGTGAGTTCCGGGGCCTGTTCGGCGGCCATCAGGGCTGGGGTTGTCAGGCTGAACGCGGCGAAGAGGGTGAGCGGTGCAAAAAATTTCATAAAGGCTCCATGTGAAAAGATGAATAGCAGGAGTGGGGCGATGGGCTGTTTGAGCCATCTGCGTCCCCGGGGTTCAACGTCGCCGGTTGTAAAGGCTTCAGAAGCCTTCGATTCCGGCGGCACGTAATTCTTCAATCAAGGCCAGGACCTGCGGATCGCGGAAAAAGGCGCTCAACTGAGCGGCGCGTCCCGGGCCGATAGCGCTTTGGGCCTGCCATTGTTCGGTGGTTATGGCCGCCAACACCGCCCAGTCATCCTCGAGCCTGGCGTTGCCGGTCGGTGGCAGCCCAAGGGCTTTGAGCCAGCGCTGAAACGGCTGCTGGCGGGCGCTGTGCAGGCTGCCCAGCAAACGCGCGATGCTGCGTTCGCCAAGGCCGGTAATGTTAGCAAGCTCTGCAGGATCGAGGGTCAACCAATCGAGCAGCCCGTTGATCAGCCCTGCGTCCAGCAGCTTCTCCCAGGTGCCGGTGCCCACATGGGGCAGGTCCAGCCCGGACTTGCCGCTCAGCCAGGTCAGGCGCGCGAGGAACTGGCTCTTGCAGCCGGGCAGGGGCTGCAAGCAACTGAGCGCATGGAAGGCCGAGGCGTCCGGGACCTGCAGCGGAACACGCTGGGATGCGCGCAGCACCAGGCTGTCCAGGCGCGGAATGGTCAGGCCGGCGAGGCTGATCGATACCTGATCGCCAGGGCGGATATCCAGTTCTTGCCAGCGCGGTAGCGAGCCGACGCTGACCCGCCTGATCTGCCGGTCGTCAAGCTGGACCGGCTCCAGTTCGAGCATCGGGGTGATCCGGCCGGTGCGACCGATCTTGAAGTCGACCTTGCGCACCCTGGCCAGGGCCTGGGCGAACGGGTACTTCCACGCGGCGATCCAGTAGGGCGCCTTGGCCTGCCAGCGTTGCGCTTCCGGGCGCCGGCTCTGGCGCAGGACGATGCCATCGCTGGCGAAGGGCAGGGCCGAGCGATACCAGTGCGCTCGCCAGTGCTGGACCTCGGCGAACGTACTGACGCGCTGGCTGTATTCGCTGCTGTGGGGAAACCCCAGGGCCTTGAGACCGTCCAGGCGCTGCGCCAGGGTGCTCGGGCCTTGGGGCCAGTCCCAGACGAAAAGGCCGATCTGGCTGGCTTGCTGGGGATCCAGCTGGTTGCGCGCCAATAGGCCGGCGACCTGGCCGCGGGCATTCAGGCTGCCGGCCTTGGCCTGTATGTGATCGTGCTGGCGCCAATAGAGCTCGCCTTGTAGCAGCAGGTCCCGAGGCTCGGGCAGGTGTTTGGGGATGGCGCTTATCAGTTGCGCGGGCCTGGTCCAGTCCTGGCCCTGAAGGCCATCCCCACGGCTGATGGCTTGCTGGAAGCGTCCCTGGCGATAGATCAGGGTCACGGCCACGCCGTCGATCTTGGGCTGTACCCAGACCTCCTCGCGCCCGGCGAACCACCGGCGTACGGCGCTTTCATCGGCCAGTTTCTCCACGCCGGTATGGGGAATGGGGTGCGGGACAGTGCCGCGTGCGGTGCGCAACGGGTTGGCGAGCTCCGCGCTGACGGAGGGAAAACAGCTTTGCCAATGTTCGAGCCGGGCGCGGGACTGGTCGTAGAGTTCGTCAGTCACCGGCGACAGGCCTTCGCGGTGGTAGCTGTCGTCCCAGCGGTTGATGTGCTGTTGCAGGGTGGCCGTTTCGGCTTGCGCCTGGGCGGGTGTCCAGTCGGGGCACGGGCTGGCGACGCTCGGCAGGGCGATGGCGCTCAGAAGGAGGCCGGCCATGGGCAGTGCTCTGTAGTTGGGCATGGGGAGCATCCTTGCTCGGGGGAGTCAGGTTGCAGGCTAGAGGGGTGGGCGGGAGGGAGAAAGGGCGTATGGGTTGCCGGGTATTTCGCGGGCGGGTTTGACGATGGGCCGGTTTTTTCGCGAGCCAGCTTGTACCCGCAGGAATCAGGCTTGCTCCCGTAAGCGGCCCTGCAAATCATGAAACCTTCAGCCACAAAAAAGCCCCGCAAGGCGAACCGTGCGGGGCTTGGGTAAGTGCTGCCGGGATTACAGGCTGGCAGCGGCGCGCAGGGCTTCGGCGCGGTCGGTCTTTTCCCAGGTGAAGGTGGTGAAGGTGTCATCACCCACGGTCTTGGTTTGCGGGGTACGGCCGAAGTGGCCGTAGGCCGCAGTCTCGCGGTACATCGGGTGCAGCAGGTCGAGCATGGTGGTGATCGCGTAAGGGCGCAGGTCGAAGATTTCGCGGACCAGCTTGATGATCTTGTCGTCGCTGATCTTGCCGGTGCCGAAGGTGTTCAGCGAGATCGAAGTCGGTTGCGCCACGCCGATGGCGTAGGACACCTGGATTTCGCAGCGCTCGGCCAGGCCGGCGGCAACGATGTTCTTGGCCACGTAACGACCGGCGTAGGCGGCCGAACGGTCGACCTTCGATGGGTCCTTGCCGGAGAATGCGCCGCCGCCGTGACGGGCCATGCCGCCGTAGCTGTCGACGATGATCTTGCGACCGGTCAGGCCGCAGTCGCCGACCGGGCCGCCGATGATGAACTGGCCAGTCGGGTTGATGTGGAACTGGGTGTCCTTGGACAGCAGCTCGGCCGGCAGCACGTGCTTGACGATCAGTTCCATCACGCCTTCGCGCAGGTCTTTGTACGACACGTCAGGGTTGTGCTGGGTCGACAGGACCACGGCGTCGATGCCGACTACCTTGCCGCCTTCGTAGCGGCAGGTGACCTGGGACTTGGCATCCGGACGCAGCCAAGGCAGCAGGCCGGACTTGCGGGCTTCGGCCTGGCGCTGAACCAGTTGGTGCGAGAAGGTGATCGGGGCTGGCATCAGCACGTCGGTTTCGTTGCTGGCGTAGCCGAACATCAGGCCCTGGTCGCCGGCGCCCTGATCTTCAGGCTTGGCACGGTCGACACCCTGGTTGATGTCGGGGGACTGCTTGCCAATGATGTTCATCACGCCGCAGGTCGCGCCGTCGAAACCGACGTCGGAGCTGGTGTAGCCGATGTCGGTGATCACGTCACGAACGATCTGCTCCAGGTCAACCCAGGCCGAGGTGGTGACTTCGCCGGCGACGATGGCCACGCCGGTCTTGACCAGGGTTTCCACCGCTACGCGGGCGTGCTTGTCCTGGGCAATGATGGCGTCCAGCACCGCATCGGAAATCTGGTCGGCGATTTTGTCCGGATGCCCTTCAGACACGGACTCGGAGGTGAAAAGGGAGTATTCGCTCATCTCGACGGTTTCCTAAAATTTACCGATGGTGAGTGTCGCCAGCCGGTCGCTGAAAGTGGCGGACCTGGATCTGGAAACCATTACGTAAACCTACATACAGACTTTCTCCGGGAACCAGTCCCGCAGCGGTGGCCCAGCGGGCCAGGTCGTCCTGGTCAAACCCCAGCCAGAGATCACCGCAGGCCTCCCTGGCCCAACTCTGGTTGTGGCTGCACAACTCTGTCACTAACAGGCTGCCGCCCGGTTGCAGTAAGCCGGCCAGGCGTTTCAGCGCATCGGCCGGCGCGGCGAAATGGTGCAGGACCATGTTCAGCACCACGCAATCGGCCGTCAGGCTCACGCCATTCAATGCATCGGCCAGTTGCAGGCTGACGTTAGCCAGCGTTTCGCGTTCACAGACCTGGCGTGCCAGTTCGAGCATGGCCGGGCTGTTGTCCAGCGCGGTCACCCGGGTGAAGCGGTGGGCCAGTTCCGGCAGGAAGCTGCCATCCCCGGGGCCGACTTCGATCGCCGTGGCGGTGTCCGTGAAGTTCAGTTTGTCGAGCAGTGCCAGCACGCTTTCGCGGTACTGGGGCAGTCCTGCGATCAGGTCCTGCTGGGCGCGAAACTTCTCCGCGACCCGTGAGAAAAAGTCCTGGCTGGCGGCCGCCCGCTGGCGGTGCACCAGGCCGATACGCGATTGCACTTCGCCGGGCAGCGTCAGGTTATCCACTTCATCCAGCAGGGCGGCGTGCAGCCGGCCGCCCAGCAGTTCGGTGTGGGGCAGGGCGCGCCGGTAGAAGATCGCGTTGCCTTCGCGGCGGGTCGCCACCAGCTCGGCCTGGGCCAGCACCTTCAGGTGGTGGCTCATGCCGGACTGGCCAATGGCGAAGATCTGCGCCAGTTCCAGTACGCCGAACGAGTCGTTGGCCAGCGCGCGCAATACATTCAGCCGCAGCGGATCGCCGCCGGCCTTGCACAGGGCCGCCAGCTCATCGCAGTCATCATGGCTAATGGAGGGCGCGCGTAAATTCATAAGGCCAGCAGTCTAGTGACGCACCCCCAACCTCGCAAGACCAATATCAAAAAGTTTTGATATTGCTCGATAGATGGCACTTAACGGAGGTCGTGATGTTCTACAGACGAACTGCGGAATGGTTTCATCAGGCGATTGCCCCTTTATCGACCGGAAAAACGCGCCAGAGTCATTATCTGTCATTGCCCCCGGCCTACCGCTGAGGGAAAATGCACGCCTTTTTCCGATTCGTTTTATCCAACTCGACTTAGATAACCCCCAGGAGATCAGCGATGCCAAGCCGTCGTGAGCGTGCCAACGCCATTCGTGCCCTCAGCATGGATGCCGTGCAAAAAGCCAACAGCGGCCATCCCGGTGCCCCTATGGGTATGGCGGATATCGCCGAGGTACTTTGGCGTGACTACCTGAAGCACAACCCGAGCAATCCATCCTTCGCCGACCGTGACCGCTTCGTGCTGTCCAACGGCCACGGCTCGATGCTGATCTACTCGCTGCTGCACCTGACTGGCTACGACGTCACCATCGACGACCTGAAGAGCTTCCGCCAGCTGCACAGCCGCACCCCGGGCCACCCGGAGTTCGGCTACACCCCGGGCGTCGAGACCACTACCGGCCCGCTGGGCCAAGGCCTGGCCAACGCCGTGGGCTTCGCCCTGGCGGAAAAGGTCCTGGCGGCGCAGTTCAACCGTCCCGGCCACAACGTCGTCGACCACCACACCTACGTGTTCCTGGGCGATGGCTGCATGATGGAAGGCATTTCCCATGAAGTCGCGTCCCTGGCCGGCACCCTGGGCCTGGGCAAGCTGATCGCCTTCTACGATGACAACGGCATTTCCATCGACGGCGAAGTCGAAGGCTGGTTCACCGATGACACGCCAAAGCGTTTCGAAGCCTACAACTGGCAGGTGATCCGCAACGTCGACGGTCACGACCCTGAAGAGATCAAGACCGCGATCGACACCGCGCGCAAAAGCGAGCAGCCGACCCTGATCTGCTGCAAGACCACCATCGGTTTCGGTTCGCCGAACAAGCAAGGCAAGGAAGACTGCCACGGCGCGCCACTGGGTGCCGAGGAAATCGCCCTGACCCGCGCCGCGCTGAAGTGGAACCACGGCCCGTTCGAAATCCCGGCCGACATCTACGCCGAGTGGGATGCCAAGGAAACCGGTCGCGCCGTCGAAGCCGAGTGGGACCAGCGTTTCTCCGCCTACTCCGCCGAATTCCCTGAGCTGGCCAACGAGCTGGTGCGTCGCCTGAGCGGTGACCTGCCGGCCGACTTCTCCGAGAAGGCCGATGCCTACATCGCCGAAGTCGCGGCCAAGGGCGAAACCATCGCCAGCCGTAAAGCCAGCCAGAACGCCCTGAACGCGTTCGGCCCGCTGCTGCCGGAATTCCTCGGCGGTTCGGCCGACCTGGCCGGTTCCAACCTGACCCTGTGGAAAGGCTGCAAGGGCGTCAGCGCCGAAGACGCCAGCGGCAACTACATGTACTACGGCGTTCGCGAGTTCGGCATGACCGCCATCATGAACGGCGTGGCCCTGCACGGTGGCCTGGTGCCTTACGGCGCGACCTTCCTGATGTTCATGGAATACGCGCGCAACGCGGTACGCATGTCGGCCCTGATGAAGCAGCGCGTGATCCACGTCTACACCCACGACTCCATCGGTCTGGGCGAAGACGGCCCGACGCACCAGCCGATCGAGCAGATCGCCAGCTTGCGCTGCACCCCGAACCTCGACACCTGGCGTCCAGCCGATGCCGTGGAATCGGCGGTGGCCTGGAAGAACGCGATCGAGCGCAAGGACGGTCCTTCGGCGCTGATCTTCTCCCGCCAGAACCTGCAGCATCAGACCCGCGATGCCGTGCAGATCGCCGCAATCAGCCGCGGCGGCTACGTGCTCAAGGACTGCGCAGGCGAGCCTGAGCTGATCCTGATCGCCACCGGTTCCGAAGTCGGCCTGGCGGTGCAGGCCTTCGACAAACTGACCGAGCAGGGCCGCAAGGTGCGCGTGGTGTCCATGCCATGCACCAGCGTGTTCGATGCTCAGGACGCCGGTTACAAGCAGTCGGTCCTGCCGCTGCAGGTCAGCGCCCGTATCGCCATCGAGGCCGCTCACGCGGACTACTGGTACAAGTACGTCGGCCTGGAAGGTCGCGTCATCGGCATGACCACCTACGGCGAGTCGGCGCCTGCGCCGGCCTTGTTCGAAGAGTTCGGTTTCACCCTGGAGAACATCCTGGGTCAGGCTGAAGAGCTGCTGGAAGACTAAGTCCGCCAGTCGCGTTGTCTGCTGTTCTTCGCGGGCAAGCCTCGTTCCTACAGATCATCACGATCCCGTAGGCGCGAGGCTTGCCCGCGATGACAATGGAACAGGCAACGCGACAGTGATGGATTCACCCCGGTAATCGAGAACCCCATGCCTCAACCGCGTCCCTATAAAGTTGCACTCAACGGCTACGGCCGGATCGGTCGTTGTGTCTTGCGTGCCCTGTTCGAACGGGGGGCTGCGGCCGGGTTCGAGATTGTCGCGATCAACGATCTGGCCGACATGGCCAGCGTGGAATACCTGACGCGCTTCGACTCCACCCACGGCCGGTTTCCCGGCGAGGTGAAGGTCGATGGCGATTGTCTGCATATCAATGGCAACTGCGTGAAGGTTCTGCGCAGTGCCACCCCCGAAGGCATCGATTGGGCGTCCCTGGGCGTCGACCTGGTGCTCGAATGTTCCGGCGCCTATCACACCCGTGAAGACGGCCAGCGCTTTCTCGACGCCGGCGCGCCGCGGGTGCTGTTTTCCCAGCCGATGGCCAGCGAGGCGGATGTCGACGCCACCATCGTCTACGGCGTCAACCAGGACTGCCTGACCGGCGCCGAGCTGCTGGTGTCCAACGCATCCTGCACCACCAACTGCGGCGTGCCGCTGTTGCGCCTGCTGGACCAGGCCATCGGTCTGGAATATGTGTCGATCACCACCATCCACTCGGCGATGAACGACCAGCCGGTGATCGATGCCTATCACCACGAAGACCTGCGCCGCACCCGTTCGGCGTTCCAGTCGGTGATCCCGGTGTCCACTGGTCTGGCGCGTGGCATCGAGCGGCTGCTGCCGGAACTTGCCGGGCGAATTCAGGCCAAAGCTGTGCGCGTGCCGACCGTCAACGTGTCTTGCCTCGACATCACGATGCAGACCGTGAGCGATACCGACACCGGCGAAGTCAACCGGATCCTGCGCGAGGCCGCCACCAGCGGTCCGCTCAAGGGCCTGTTGGCCTACACCGAGTTGCCGCACGCCAGTTGTGATTTCAACCATGATCCGCATTCGGCGATCGTCGATGCCAGCCAGACCCGTGTTTCCGGCCCGCGGCTGGTGAACATCCTGGCCTGGTTCGACAACGAATGGGGTTTTGCCAACCGAATGCTGGATGTTGCAGGACACTATCTGCAAGCCGCTGCACCCAAAGCTGTCTCTTAACTTCCCGTTTCCAAAAAAACAGTAACCCAGGAATTGCGACCCATGACCGTGTTGAAGATGTCCGACCTCGATCTGCAAGGTAAGCGCGTACTGATCCGCGAAGACCTCAACGTCCCAGTCAAGGACGGTGTTGTCACCAGCGATGCGCGTATCCTGGCTTCGCTGCCGACCATCAAGCTGGCCCTGGAAAAAGGCGCGGCCGTGATGGTCTGCTCGCACCTCGGTCGTCCGACCGAAGGCGAGTTCTCCGCCGAGAACAGCCTCAAGCCAGTGGCCGACTACCTGAGCCGTGCCCTGGGTCGCGAAGTGCCGCTGGTGGCCGACTACCTGGGCGGCGTCGACGTCAAGGCCGGCGACATCGTGCTGTTCGAGAACGTGCGCTTCAACAAGGGCGAGAAAAAGAACGCCGACGAGCTGGCCCAGCAATACGCCGCTCTGTGCGACGTGTTCGTGATGGACGCCTTCGGCACCGCGCACCGCGCCGAGGGCTCGACCCACGGCGTGGCCAAGTTCGCCAAGGTCGCCGCTGCCGGTCCGCTGCTGGCCGCCGAGCTGGAAGCGCTGGGCAAGGCCCTGGGCGCCCCGGCCAAGCCGATGGCCGCTATCGTTGCCGGCTCCAAGGTGTCGACCAAGCTCGACGTGCTCAACAGCCTGAGCCAGATCTGCGACCAACTGATCGTCGGCGGCGGCATCGCCAACACCTTCCTCGCCGCTGCCGGTCACCCGGTCGGCAAGTCGCTGTACGAGCCGGACCTGCTGGATACCGCTCGCGCCATCGCCGCCAAGGTCAGCGTGCCGCTGCCAGTGGACGTGGTAGTGGCCAAGGAGTTCGCCGAAAGCGCGACCGCTACCGTCAAGCTGATTGCCGAGGTGGCTGCCGACGACATGATCCTGGACATCGGCCCGCAAACCGCGGCGAACTTCGCCGAGCTGCTGAAATCGTCCAAGACCATCCTGTGGAACGGTCCGGTCGGTGTGTTCGAGTTCGACCAGTTCGGTAACGGCACCAAGGTGCTGGCCCAGGCCATCGCGGAAAGTGCGGCGTTCTCCATCGCCGGCGGCGGCGACACCCTGGCGGCCATCGATAAATATGGCGTAGCCGAGCAAATCTCCTACATTTCTACCGGCGGTGGCGCTTTCCTCGAATTCGTCGAAGGCAAGGTGCTGCCGGCGGTCGAAGTCCTGGAAAGCCGGGCCAAAGCCTGAAGTCCCAATGGCCAGGCAAAGGAGTGTTCATATGGTCAAGACGTTACCGCTGTTGATCGTTGCGGGCTTGCTGGCCGGTTGCGGCAGCCAGCCTGCCCAGCCGGAGCCCGAGTCGGGAGAGCCGGAGAGAGGCTGCTATCAGGCCGACTGGCAGGCCGAGACCGCGCCGGTGATCAACAAGCGCATGGGACCCGATGGTCTGGACAAGTACGAGACTCCAGCCAAGGCCAAGGAACATGGTTGCCCTTGACGGGTCTGATTCGATAACGCGCTGTGCTGGCGGCCGTGGGCCGTCAGTCGAGGAACACCGATGAAAGGCTTTATCGCCGTGGCTGCGCTGGGATTGCTGGCAGGTTGCGCCAACTTCGACCTGTTCAAGCCGGCCGAGACGGACAACTGGACGACCTGGGTGTGCGACAGCCAGGCGCAAGTGGTCTGGCGCTACACCGACAGCAGCCGCAAGGAAGTCGATGTGCGGCTGGGCGGGGCCGACCAGGTCTATCGCCTGAAGCTGGAGCCGAGCGGTTCCGGTTCGCTGTACAGCAACGACATGCTGGCGTTTCACGAAAAAGGTGACGAAGGCCTGGTTTACTGGGTCGCCACCAACGATTTGATCGGCCGCGGCTGTAAAGCGCCGTAGGCCGGGAGCCGATGCTGAACCTGTAGGAGCGAAGCTTGCTCGCGATAGCGATCCAACCGTCAACAGAGATGTTGAATGTGATGACCCTGATCGCGAGCAAGCTTCGCTCCTACAGAGAGAGGCGCGACTCTTGAGATTGATGCAGTAACGAATCGGCAGGCCGGGCTGACCCCCGATCTGCAATCACTTGAATAGCAGCCGCCGCTACGGCAGGCTTGCACGATTAACGACCCTCGACCGGGAGAGATACACACAATGGCACTCATCAGCATGCGCCAGATGCTGGACCACGCAGCCGAATTCGGCTACGGCGTTCCAGCCTTCAACGTCAACAACCTTGAACAGATGCGCGCCATCATGGAAGCAGCTGACAAGACTGACTCTCCGGTGATCGTCCAGGCTTCGGCCGGTGCCCGCAAATACGCCGGCGCGCCTTTCCTGCGCCACCTGATCCTGGCGGCGATCGAAGAATTCCCGCACATCCCGGTGTGCATGCACCAGGACCACGGCACCAGCCCTGACGTCTGCCAGCGTTCGATCCAGCTGGGCTTCTCCTCGGTCATGATGGACGGCTCCCTCGGCGAAGACGGCAAGACCCCGACCGACTACGAGTACAACGTGCGCGTGACCCAGCAGACCGTGGCCATGGCTCACGCCTGCGGCGTTTCGGTAGAAGGCGAGCTGGGCTGCCTGGGTTCCCTGGAAACCGGCATGGCCGGTGAAGAAGACGGCATCGGCGCCGAAGGCGTGCTGGACCACAGCCAGATGCTGACCGACCCGGAAGAAGCCGCGGACTTCGTCAAGAAGACCCAGGTCGACGCCCTGGCCATCGCCATCGGTACCAGCCACGGTGCCTACAAGTTCACCAAGCCGCCTACCGGCGACGTGCTGGCGATCGACCGCATCAAAGAGATCCACAAGCGCATCCCCAACACCCACCTGGTGATGCACGGTTCGTCTTCGGTTCCGCAAGAGTGGCTGGCGATCATCAACCAGTACGGCGGCGACATCAAGGAAACCTACGGCGTGCCGGTTGAAGAAATCGTCGAAGGCATCAAGTACGGCGTCCGCAAGGTCAACATCGACACCGACCTGCGCCTGGCGTCCACCGGTGCGATGCGTCGCCTGATGGCCACCAACCCGAGCGAGTTCGACCCGCGCAAGTTCTTCGGCGCCACCGTAACCGCCATGCGCGACGTGTGCATTGCCCGTTACGAAGCCTTCGGCACCGCCGGCAACGCTTCGAAGATCAAGCCGATCTCCCTGGAAGCGATGTTCCAGCGTTACCTCAAAGGTGAGCTGAACGCCAAGGTCAACTAAGCCTTAGCGTTTCACGAAAAAGCCCGCAGCGATGCGGGCTTTTTTGTGCCCGGTTTTCCGAACCTGGTAGGAGCGAGGCTTGCCCGCGATAGCGGTCTGCCAGGCGACATCCATGGCGAATGTCAGGCCCTCATCGCGGGCAAGCCTCGCTCCTACGGAAGATCAGGTTTCGTTGTGATCGATATCCAGCTTGTAGAAGGTCACCTTGCCGCCTTCGGTGGTGTAGCCGGTGTTGTCCTGCACGTACACCCCGGCCTTGAAGTACAGCGGCTTGTCGCGCCAGGTGCTGCTGATCTGGGTGTCCCATTGGTAGCCCGCGGCGCTGACGCCCAGCGCGCCGCCGGGGCTGAGGTGGATCAGGTAGGAGAACTCGCGGTCCAGCGGCACGTTCTCGGCGACGATGATCACCCGGCTATCGGCATCGTCCGGATGCATGCGGACCTTGGCGACGATGTTGCCGCTCTGGGTGGTGGTCTTGTACTGGTACTCGACCTTCACCAGCGGCTTGGTGCTGTTGTAGGCGTGGATCTGGCCGATGACGATCTTGCCCGTGGACGGCACCTGGTTCACCGCCAGGGTGGCGTAGAGCAGGTTGTCGGCTTTCGGGTAGGTCCAGTTCTTCAGGGTGCCGTTGGCGTAGGTTTCACGCAGCTCGCTGCGCGGGTAGATGGCGTTGGCGGTGCGGGAGCCGGTGACGGGCGACCAGAAGAACAGGGTGCCGGTGTCGGAATGGAAATACTGGTCCTTGAAGCCATCCACCAGTTTGGGGGTGTCGATGGTCGCCGGTGGACTGCCTTCGGGAATGCTCAGATTCCAGGTTGCGAGGTCGATCATAGTCAAAGCTTCCCGATTTGGTGCCGGATGAAAAGCCGACAAAGGCTTTAGCCTGCGCTTTTGAAGGCGGTCTTTATAAGCGTAGAAGGTGCTTTTGTTAATGCCCGTCCGGCGGATAATTGGCGTCAACCATCTGTCGAAAAACCGCCGCCACCGCTTTCAGCGCCTATGGGGTTGACCGTTAGTCGGGTGCCTGGGGCTTTGGCTAAATGCTGGCGCTGTGACAGCTTCTGCTTTGCGGGTTCCGGGTCTAGAGTGAAGGCTCAGTTTTTGTCCGGTCTTCTTCGCAGGCCGGCCCTACACAGACAAGAGAAGCAGCATGGAATGCGCGCAAACTCGGCCAGGTGAAGCCAGCTCGGTCTTACTGATTGTTGATGATTACCCCGAAAACCTGCTCAGCATGCGCGCACTCCTGCAGCGCCACGACTGGCAGGTCATGACCGCCGCCTCGGGCGTCGAGGCCCTGGGGCTGTTACTGGAACACGACATCGATCTGGTGTTGCTGGATGTGCAGATGCCGGAAATGGACGGTTTCGAAGTCGCCCGCCTGATGCGCGGCAGCCAGCGAACCCGCCTGACCCCGATCATTTTCCTGACCGCCAACGAGCAGTCCAAGGACGCCGTGATCAAGGGCTACGCCAGCGGTGCGGTGGATTACCTGTTCAAGCCGTTCGACCCGCAGATCCTCAAGCCCAAGGTCCAGGCGTTGCTGGAGCAGCAGCGCAACCGCCGTGCGCTGCAGCGCCTGAGCCACGACCTGGAGAACGCCCGGGCCTTCAACGCCTCGGTGCTGGAAAACGCCGCGGAAGGGATTCTGGTGGTGGATGAAGGCGGGATCGTCCGTTTCGCCAACCCGGCGATCTCGCGTTTGCTCGACGCTCCGGTGAGCGAGCTGGAGGGCTCGGCGCTGCTCGACTATCTGCAAAAACCCCATGTGCCGCAGTGGGCCGAATCCGAGCTGTATGCCTGCTATTGCAAGGGCGAGACCTACCGCCTGCACGACGCCACGCTGCGTACCCTGCCGGGCCAGCAGGTGTCGGTGGCGTTGTCCTGCGCGCCGTTGCCGAGCGAACAGAAGGCGATGGTGGTGACCCTGCTCGACATGTCGGAAGTCCGCCACCTGCACCAGCAACTGGAATACCAGGCGGTGACCGATCCGCTGACTGGCCTGCTCAACCGGCGCGGCTTCTACCAGACCGTGGAAAGCGTGTTGCTGCGCAGCGAGCGCTCGGACAAGTCGCTGGTGCTGCTGTACCTGGACCTGGATGGTTTCAAGCGGGTCAACGATTCCCTGGGGCACGACGCGGGGGACCGGGTGCTGCGCTGGGTGTCCGAGCAGATGAAAGCCTGCCTGCGCTCCTTCGACATCCTGGCGCGCATGGGCGGCGACGAGTTCACCGCCTTGCTGGAACTGGAGTTTCCGGAACAGGCGGCGAAGATTTCCGAGAAGCTCATCGAACGGATATCCATCTGTCAGCAGATCGACGGCCTGGATGTTGCCCTGGGGGCCAGCATCGGCATCGCCATCTATCCCGATTGCGGCTCCAACCTGGATGGCCTGATGCGCGCGGCGGACATCGCCATGTACGAGTCCAAGCGTGCCGGGCGCCAGCAATACCGTTATTACGACCACGAAATGAATGGCCGTGCCCGTTCGCGACTGATGCTCGAGGAAAGTGTGCGCAGTGCGGTCGAGCGCAAGGAGTTCAACCTGGTGTACCAGCCCCAGGTGGCGATTGCCGACGGGCGCCTGCGCGGTTTCGAAGCCTTGTTGCGCTGGCGGCATCCGAGCGTCGGCGATGTGCCGCCGGGGTTGTTCCTGCCGCTGCTGGAGGAAGCGCGGCTGATCAGTCGCCTGGGCAGCTGGATCTACCAGCAGAGTACGAGCCAGCGGGCGTCCTGGAAAACACTGTTCGCCGAGCAGACCGTGCTGGCCGTGAGCTTGAGCGGCACCCAGTTCGCCATGCCGAACCTGGCCACCGAACTGCGCCAGGTCCTGGAACGTCATGGTCTGGAGCCTTGGCAACTGGAAGTCGAGATTACGGAAAGCGCCTTGACCCAGAACCTCGATGAGTCGCGCAAGCAACTGCGCCTGTTACGCAGCCTCGGGGTGCGGGTGGCGCTGGACGACTTCGGTTCGGGCGACTGTTCGTTGGCTCATCTGCGGGACCTGGAGCTCGATACCCTCAAGCTCGACCGCCACCTGATCGCCAGGTTGCCGGATTCGACGCGGGATGCGGCGCTGGCGCGCTGCGTGATCGACCTGTGCAAGGCGTTCGGTGTGCTGGTGATCGCCGAAGGCGTGGAAACCCTGGAACAGTACCGCTGGCTGCAGGCCAACGGCTGTGAGTACGTGCAGGGTTTCCTGGTGGCGCGGCCGTTGATCGCCGCGGATGCCGAGCGCTTTGCCGAGCCCTTCGACTGGAGCGCGTTGCCGGGTTGAATTCGCTACACTGGCGGCCTTTCGTGATTGCGTTACCGCCCCATGACCGCGTTGAAATACCTCCAGGCCTATCCCGCCACCCTGCAAGAACAAGTGCGCCAGCTGATCGCACAAGGGCGGCTGGGCGACTACCTGAGCCAGCGTTACCCCGGCAAGCATGGGGTGCAGAGCGACAAGGCGCTGTACGGCTATGCCCTGGAGTTGAAGCAGGAGTACCTGCGCAATGCCCCGGCCATCGACAAGGTGCTGTTCGACAACCGCCTGGACCTGACGCACCGCGCCCTGGGCCTGCACACCACGATTTCGCGGGTCCAGGGCGGCAAGCTCAAGGCCAAGAAGGAAATCCGCATCGCCTCGCTGTTCAAGGAAGCGGCGCCGGAGTTCCTGCGCATGATCGTTGTCCACGAGCTGGCGCACTTCAAGGAAAGCGAGCACAACAAGGCCTTCTACAAGCTCTGCGAGCATATGCTGCCGGGCTATCACCAACTGGAATTCGACCTGCGGGTCTACCTGACCTGGCGCGAGCTGCAAGCGCGCCCGGGCGGGGCCGAGTGACCCTGGGCAAGGAGCGGGCGATGGACGTGAGCAAGACCAAGAGCAGTTTTTACCGCCGGCTGTACGTGGCCTACCTGATCGACAGCGGCCTGGCCAGCAACGTCCCGGCCCTGACCGAGGCGACCGGCATGCCGCGGCGCACGGCGCAGGACACCATCGCCGCCCTGGCGGATCTGGACATCGTCTGTGAGTTCGAACAGCAGGACGGTGCGCGCAATCATGCCGGCAGCTATCGGATCAAAAACTGGGGCGCGATCGACAAGGGCTGGATCGAGGCGAATCTGTCGCGGATCAAGGCGGTGCTGGAGTATCCCTGAGGGATCCCGACAGCCCATCGGTGTGTATGCGAGCCTGCTAGCCCTTGTAGGAGCCAGCAGGCTCGCGATCGCGATATCAGCTGCGGCGCATGCCGATATGCGGGATATCGTCTTCCAGGTACTCCTCGCCCACGACGTTGAAGCCGTAGCGCCCGTAATACCCCTGCAAATGCGCCTGGGCCGACAGATAGATCGGCGTGTGCGGCCAGTGTTTCTGCGCCTGTTTCAGGGCGTGCTCCATCAGTTCATGGCCCAGCCCCTTGCCCCGGGCTTGCGGGGCAATCACTACGCGGCCGATGACCACGTCGCCACCCTGGGAGACCGGGTCGAGCAGGCGCAGGTAGGCCACCAACTGGTCATCGTCCCAGGCCATCAGGTGGCAGGTGTCGCCCTCCAGGTCCTGGCCATCGACTTCCTGGTAGGCGCATTTCTGCTCGACCACGAAGACTTCGGTACGCAACCGCAGGATCGCGTACAACTGCTCCTTGCCCAGATCGGTGTGGTGTTTGCAGACCCATTCGATTGTCATCGTTTCATCCTTTGGAAAGCTGTGCCCGGATGTTAAGCGCCTGGCGGGTGGCTTGTCTTGCCTGGCGGCGCAGTGGCAATTCTGTGAGGTAGGTCAAAATGCCATCATCGCGTTGGTTCGTGGCTGGCTTCTTTGTGTAATCTGCGCTGAAGCGCTGTGCAGTGGCGCCCATAAGCTACTGTTAGGAGCTGGATCGCGGCCGTCCACCGGCCGGAGAACCTCGAGTCTGGGCAAAAACACGCAGGGCTGTCCGCCCGCTAAGGATCTTTTAGCATGCTGCGATTGCATCGAGCTTTTGCTTTGATCGGATTGCTGTTGCTGGGCCAGAGCGCTTATGCGGAAAAATTGCGATTGGTGGCCGACGCCTGGCCGCCCTTCACGGATGCGACGCTGGTCAACGGCGGGCTGGCCACCGACATCGTCAGCACCGCGCTGGCCCGGGCCGGTTACGCCAGCGAGTTCGAACAGGTGCCCTGGGCGCGGGCCCTGCTCGGCGTCGGCGAGGGCCGTTACGACGTGCTGGTGAATGCCTGGTTCAATGAGGCCCGCACCCAGCTGGGGCAGTTCTCCTCGGAGTACCTGGTCAATCGGGTGCGTTTCATCCGGCGCAAGGATACCCCCGTCGAATACACCAACCTCAAGCAATTGCACCAGTACCCCATCGCCGTGGTGCGTGGTTATGCCTACTCGCCCGATTTCGACAGCGATCCGGAGCTGCAGAAGGTCCTGGTGCACAACTTCGCGATGGCGGTGCGCATGCTGGCGGCCGACCGGGTCAAGCTGACCCTGGAAGACGAATACGTCGCCCGCTATTACCTGGCGCGGGAGTCGCCACGGGTACGCAATTCGGTGGAATTCCTGCCCAATTCCCTGAGCGAGAACGGCCTGCATATCCTGGTCAGCCTGAAGAACCCCGCGCATGCGCAGATCGTGGCGAAGTTCGACCGGGAGATCGAGGCGATGAAAGCCGACGGCAGCTACGACCGCTTGCTGCGCCAGCACGGGATGTAAACGGCGCCATTAAAGCTATTGCGGCAAGCTGGGCGCCAAGGCTGAAACCTGCGGCGTGCTTGAAAGCTTGCGCCTCCTGCGGAGGCGATCGCAGCCTGCGGCAGCGGCTACGCGGCCTGTTCTTCGCCGGTGTCCTTGATCAGGTGCGCCGCCAGGGTCCGCAAGGGCCCCAGTTGGCGGCAGATCAGCGCCAGCTGGGTCTGCACCAGCCTTTGGCCCTCATCGATCTCGTCCGGCATCTGCTCCAGCTCGTTGGCCAGGGCTTCTTCGGTATCGCTCTGGATCGCCACCGGCTGCTTGCTTGCCAGGCCCTGGGCAATTTCATCGATGCTGCTGGCCAGGCTGACCCCGGCCCCATCGATCAGGTGCTCGCGGACTTCCGTCGGCAACTGGGTTTCCCGGTGCGCGCCGAGGCCGGAGAGGTAGCTGAGCAAGGTGTGCGACAGCACCAGGAAACGAAAGCCGACGTCCGCTTCCTTACGGAAGTGCCCAGGCTCCATCAGCATGTTGGCCAGGGTGGTGGACAGCGCCGCGTCGGCGTTATGGGCATTGCGCCGGGCCAGGCGGTACGCCAGGTCGTCGCTCTTGCCGGCCGCGTACTGCTGCATGATCTGCCGCAGGTAGATGCTGTTGCAGGTCAGGGTATTGGCCAGCACTTTGTTCAGGCGTCGGCCCTGCCAGTCCGGCAGGAACAGGAACACCGCCAGGCCGGCGATCAGGCTGCCCAGCAGGGTATCGAACAGGCGCGGCAGCAACAGCCCGTAGCCGTCGCCCACCTGGTTGAAGCAGAACAGCACCATGATGGTGATGGCGGCGGTGGCCAGGGTGTAGCGAGTGGTGCGGTTGGTAAAGAACACCACCCCGGCGGCGATGGCGAACAGCGACTGCACCAGCGGGCTGGGGAACAGGTCGAACAGCGCCCAGGCGACGACCAGGCCGATGGCGGTGCCGATGATCCGCTGGCCCAGCTTGCGTCGCGTGGCGCCGTAGTTCGGCTGGCAGACGAACAGGGTGGTGAGGATGATCCAGTAGCCCTGGGATGGGTGGATCAGGTGCACCATGCCGTAGCCGATGCTCAGGGCCAGGGGCAGGCGCAGGGCGTGGCGAAACAGCAGCGACGTCGGGGTCAGCTGGGTGCGCAGGCGGGTCCAGACATCCTTGAAGTTGCGCGGCGAACGGTCCAGCAGGCTGCTGTCGGTGGCGTCGGCCAGGGCGTCGGGGTTGCTGGCGTCGCTGAGCAGGCGGTCGAGGGTGCCGAGGTTGGCGGCCAGCGCCCGCAGCGAACGCAGCAGGCCGCGCCAGGCCGGGTTGCTCTGGATGCGCAGGTGTTCCAGGGAGGCGTGCAGGTCGCTCAGGGCCTCGGCGAAGCTGGCGTCGTAGACGAAGGGCTGGCGCAGCTGGATGGATTCGCCCAGGGCCCGGCAGGCCTTGCCTTGCTGGCGCAGCAGGCGCTGGCAGCGGAACAGCACGTCGCTGTGGAAGAACGCATCGGCCAGGGCGTTGTAGGGGTAGTGGGACGAGCTGGCGCGTTCATGGATGTCCTGGGCGAGGAAATACAGCTTCAGGTAGCGGCTGACTTTCGAGCCCGGCCGGCCGTTGCCGACCCGATGCAGGATGATTTCCTTGGCGGCGTTCAGGGCCGCCACCACCCGGCCGTTCTGCTGCGCCAGTTCCAGCCGGCGCGCTTCCACGTCCAGCTGGCGAATCGGTTCGAACAGCGACGACTTGAGCTTGAGGTAATAGCCCAGCTCGCGGAACAGGCGCGCCAGGCTCTGCTGCACCGGCTGGTTGGAAAACATCGCCTGCCACAGCACCGACAGCAGGCCGTACCAGGCAGCGCCGGCCACCAGCAGCAGCGGTTCGTGCCAGAAGTCGGTGACGGCGCCGCCGCGCTGGTCCACGCCGATCATGGTGTAGACCGACAGGATCAGGGTCGCCGAGGCGATCGCCCCGTAACGTTCGCCCAGGGCGCCGAGCATGGTCAGGCCAAAGCTGGCCAGCGCCAGGGCGATGACGAAGATCCACGGGTAGGGGAACAACAGTTCGACGGAAAGGGCGGCGACGCTGAAGCACACCAGGGTCACGGCCAGGGCATTGATCCGGCCTTGCCAGCTGTCGTCGGTCTCGGCCAGGGCGCTGGCGATAATCCCCAGGAACAACGGGATCAGCAAAGCCATTTCGTCCTGGTACCAGCACAGCGCCATGCTCCCGGTCAGAGCGATGAACACCCGCACGCTGTAGCTGAATTTATCCAGCGCCCAAAGGCGCCGCAGTGACTGACGAAAGCTGGTCGATGACATGAAGTGAGAAAGCCTTCCGGGGCGATGCCGCTAAATTGAGCCAGTATTGACGCCCGCGCAATGGGGTCGTCACATCCGCCAGCAAATTCTGTTCCTGCTGATGTTCATCGGTACCTGTAGCCGCTGCCGAAGGCTGCGATCGACCCGAAGGGGCGCAGCGATCTGGCGTCCTCCGAGGTCCTGCGGACCTATCGCAGCCTGCGGCAGCGGCTACAGGGATCGGGTGAGCGCCAGGAAGCGGATCAGACGTACTGCGCGGCCGCGTAACCCGAGGCCCAGGCCCACTGGAAGTTGAAGCCGCCCAGGTGGCCGGTGACATCCAATACCTCGCCGATGAAATACAGCCCCGGGCTCTTCAGCGATTCCATGGTCTTGGACGACACCTCGCGGGTGTCGACGCCGCCCAGGGTCACCTCGGCGGTGCGATAACCCTCGGTGCCGGCGGGCACCAGTTGCCAACTTGCCAGCTTGCTGGCGATGTCCGCCAGCTCGGCGTGGGTGTACTGCTTCATCGGCTTGGAGACGAACCAGCTGTCGGCTAGCAGGCCGGCCATCTTCTTGGTGAAGATCTCGCCGAGCAGGGTCTTGAGCTCGCTGTTGGGACGCTCGGCCTGCTGCTGTTGCAGCCAGCCCGGCACGTCGTGGTCCGGCAGCAGGTTGATCTCCAGCGTGTCGCCGGGTTGCCAGTACGAGGAAATCTGCAGGATCGCCGGGCCGCTCAGGCCGCGGTGGGTGAACAGGATGTTCTCGCGAAAGCTCATGTCGTTGCAGCTCACCAGGCAGTCCACCGAGGTGCCGGACAGCTCGCCGCACAGCTCCTTGAGCTGGTCGGTGATGGTGAACGGCACCAGGCCCGCGCGGGTCGGCAGCAACTCGTGGCCGAACTGCTTGGCGACCTGATAACCGAAGCCGGTAGCGCCCAGGGTCGGAATCGACAGGCCGCCGGTGGCGATCACCAGGGACTCGCACTGGAGCTGGCCGAGGGTGGTTTCCAGCAGGTAGCCGGCGTCGAGCTTCTCGATCTGCTGGATCGAGGTGTCCAGGTGCAGTTGCACGCCGACCTGGTCGCACTCGTCGAGCAGCATGCCGAGGATGTCGCTGGACTTGTTGTCGCAGAACAGCTGGCCGAGCTTTTTCTCGTGGTACGGCACGCCATGCTTGGCCACCAGGCCGATGAAGTCCCACTGGGTGTAGCGAGCCAGGGCCGACTTGCAGAAATGCGGGTTCTGCGAGAGGAAGTTGCCGGGCTCGGTGTACATGTTGGTGAAGTTGCAGCGCCCACCGCCGGACATGAGGATCTTCTTGCCGGCCTTGTTGGCATGGTCCAGCAGCATCACCTGGCGGCCACGACCGGCCGCGGTCAACGCGCACATCAACCCTGCGGCGCCAGCGCCAATGATCACGACTTCGGTAGAGCGCAAAACGGTGTCCTCACACAAGTGTCGCGGCAACCCCGTTCCCGTAGGAGCGAGGCTTGCCCGCGATGAACGATGACGCGGTTGTATCTGGTAGACCGCGGTGCCCTGATCGCGGGCAAGTCGGATCGCCGCCCGCTCGCTCCTACAAGAGCGTGGTGGTTTTACAGGATGCGCACGCGCAGCGAGCGGCCCTTGATCTTGCCGCTGTTCAGGCGTTGCAGGGCCTGCTTGGCGATGCCGCGGTCCACGGCGACATAGGCCTGGAAGTCGAAAATCGCGATCTTGCCGACCTGGGTGCCGGGGATGCCGGCTTCACCGGTCAGGGCGCCGAGGATATCGCCCGGGCGCACTTTGTCCTTGCGCCCGGCGCCGATGCACAGGGTGCTCATGGCCGGCAGCAGCGGGCCGCCGCCCTGGGATTTCAGGCTGTCGATCTGTTCCCAGTTCAAGGGTGACTTCTGCAACTGCTCGATGGCCTGGGCGCGGTGCGCTTCGGACGGCGCCACCAGGCTGACCGCCAGGCCCTTCTCACCGGCGCGGCCGGTGCGGCCGACGCGGTGGATGTGAATCTCCGAATCCCGCGCCAGCTCGACGTTGATCACCATGTCCAGGGCATCGATGTCCAGGCCGCGGGCGGCCACATCGGTGGCCACCAGCACCGAGGTGCTGCGGTTGGCGAACATCGCCAATACCTGGTCGCGGTCGCGCTGTTCCAGGTCGCCGTGCAGGCCCACCGCGGACATGCCCTTGGCGGTCAGGTGGTCGACGGTTTCCTGGACCTGCTGCTTGGTGAAGCAGAAGGCCACGCAGGATTGCGGGCGGAAGTGGTTCAGCACCTTGACCACCGCGTCGATGCGCTCTTCCGGCGAGATCTCGTAGAAGCGCTGCTCGATCTGGCTGTCGGCGTGCAGGGCTTCGGCCTTCACCTGCTGCGGGTCGCGCATGAACTTCGAGGCCAGCTGCTTGATGCCCACCGGGTAAGTGGCGGAGAACAGCAGGGTCTGCCGGCGCTCGGGGGTGTAGGCGATGATTTCTTCGATCGGGTCGTAGAAGCCCATGTCCAGCATGCGGTCGGCTTCGTCGAGGACCAGGGTGTTGAGACCGTCGAGTTTCAGCGAACCCTTGCGCAGGTGCTGGGACAGGCGGCCCGGGGTGCCGACGATGATGTGCGCGCCGTGCTCCAGCGAGGCGATCTGCGGGCCGAAGGACACGCCGCCGCAAAGGGTCAGGACCTTGATGTTGTCTTCGGCGCGGGCCAGGCGACGGATTTCCTTGGCCACCTGGTCGGCCAGCTCGCGGGTCGGGCAGATCACTAGGGCCTGGCAACCGAAGTAGCGCGGATTGATCGGGTTCAGCAGGCCGATGCCGAACGCGGCGGTCTTGCCGCTGCCGGTCTTGGCCTGGGCGATCAGGTCCATCCCCTTGAGGATCACCGGCAAGCTTTGCGCCTGGACCGGCGTCATCTGGGCATAACCGAGTGAGTCGAGGTTAGCCAGCATGGCGGCGGACAGCGGCAAAGTATTAAAAGCGGTGGCAATGGTGGTCACGGGACGGGCCTGCAAAACAAAATGTCGCGCAGTGTATCAGTCCCGCTCCCTTTACCTGCAATTTCTGGACGAAAAGTAGCCAGAACTCCCACGTTTCCTGTAGGAGCGAGCTTGCTCGCGAAAAAACCTTCAAGGCAACGCAAGACTCCTGACATACCGTGTTGCCCTGACGTTCATCGCGAGCAAGCTCGCTCCTACAGGAAATGGAGATCAGTGCTCGATATGCTCCTGGACCTTCTTCGCCCGCCGGCCGTCCTTGGGCGACAGCTGCAGGAAGATCGCCGCCGCCAGCATCGCCATGATCCCCACCGTGAGGAAGGTCAGCTGGAAGGCGCCGAGCACGGTGTTCACGCCATCGTTGCCGACTTCGGCGGTGAAGCCGCCGAGCAGCGCGCCGGCGCAGGCCACCCCCAGGCTCAGGGACAGTTGCGCCACCACCGACAGCAGGCTGTTGCCGCTGCTGGCGGAGGCGTCGTCGAGGTCGATCAGGGTCACGGTGTTCATCGCCGTGAACTGCAGCGAGTTGATCGCCCCCAGCACCGCCAGCATGCCCAGCAGCAGCGGGTAGGGCGTCTGTTCCGTGACCAGGCCCATGCTGGCGAGCATGATCCCCAGCGCCAGGGTGTTGCCGGTGAGGACGATGCGGTAGCCCAGGTGTTCGATCAGCGGACGGGCGATGGACTTGGCCAGCATCGCCGCGGCGGCCAGCGGCAGCATGCTCATCCCGGCCTGGGACGGTGAATAACCGAGGGCCACTTGCAGCAGCAGCGGCACCAGGAACGGCAGGGCACCGCTGCCGAGGCGGGCGAACAGGTTGCCGAGGATGCCCACGGCGAAGGTCCGCACCTTGAACAGCGAAGGCGCGAACAGCGGGTTGTCGATGTGCCCGGCCCGCAGCCAGTAGGCGGCGAGGCAGGCCAGGCCGCCGAACAGCAACAACATCACCCGCAGGTGCGGCAGGTGCAGTTCGCCCAGGCCTTCCATGGCGATGGTGATCAGCACCATCGCCGCGCCGAACAGCAAAAAGCCCAGGCCGTCGAAACGCGTGCGTTCGCTGCCGCGCAGGTCGGGAATGAACTTCCAGACGGCATAACAGCCGATCACGCCCACCGGCAGGTTGATCAGGAAGATCCAGTGCCAGGTCAGGTACTGCACCATCCAGCCGCCCATGGTCGGGCCGATCAGCGGGCCAAGCAGCCCGGGAATGGTGATGAAGCCCATGATCCGCACCAGTTCCGAACGCGGGTAGGCGCGCAGCACCACCAATCGGCCGACGGGCAGCATCAGGGCGCCGCCCAGGCCCTGGATTACCCGGGCGCCGACCAGCAGGCTCAGGGAGCTGGACAGGGCACAGAGCAGCGAGCCGATGCTGAACAGCAGGATGGCGCCGAAGAAAATCTTGCGGGTGCCGAAGCGGTCGGCGATCCAGCCGGAGGCCGGGATCAGCAGCGCCACGGTGAGCATGTAGGCGATGACTACGCCCTGCATGCGCAATGGGTCTTCCGCCAGGTCGCGGGCCATGGCCGGCAGGGCGGTGTTGAGGATGGTCCCGTCGAGGGATTGCATGAAGAAGGCGATGGCCACCACCCAGGGCAGCCAGCGGGCGGTGTTGGCGTCAAGCTCGGCACGGTTGGGCATGGGACCTCTTTCTTGTTGTGAGCACGCCCCCTGTAGGAGCGAAGCTTGCTCGCGATAGCGGTGTGACATTCAACATCGATGCCGAAGACCAACCGTTATCGTGAGCAATCGAGCATCGGCCGGTTACCCCAGCGACCGCATCGCGGGCAAACCTCGCTCCTACAGAGGCATGGTTCTCCTGCTGGGGCGAAGTTTGCCCGCGACAGCGGTTACAAGGTCAGCGTCAGCCGGCTCACCAGTGCGCCCGGCAGTTGCGCCGAGGCGGTCTGGCGCTGGCTGTAGGTACTGGCCGACAGCAGCAGCTCGCGCTCCCGGGTCAGGCCTTCCAGGTGCGAACCCAGCAGGCTGTAGACGCTGTCATCGAAACGCATGGTGCTGACTGGCGCCTGGATCTCGCCGTTCTCCACCCAGAAGGTGGCGAAGCGAGTCATGCCGGTCAGGCGCGCCGCCGGCTGGTCCGAGTAGTTCAGGTACCACAGGTTGCTGATGTACAGGCCGGTGCCCAGTTGCTGGAGAATGTCCTGCTGCGACAACTGCCCGGGCGCCATGTTCAATGCGCTGGGGTATTCGCCGCTGCCGGCGCCGTTGGTGGCCAGGCTGTATTCGGCGGCGCTGCGCGAGTTGATCAACTGCCCTTGGGCGACGCCGCCGGCGATCAGCGACAGGTCGCTGCGCGGGTAGCCTTCATCGGAAAACGCCGGGCTCAACGAGCCGGTGACCTGCTCGTCCAGCGACACCAGGGGGCTCAGGCGGGCATCGCCGGCATAGAGCTTTTGCAGCGGGCTGTGCTTACTGGCGATGGATTGGGCGGAAAACCCGCCCCAGCTCAGCATGCCCATGATTTCCTCCAGGGCCGCCGGCGCCAGGTAGGCGCGATACTGCCCGGGCGCCAGGGTGCGCAGCGGTCGGCCGAGAAACGCCAGCTGTTCCCGGGCCTGCTGGAAGCGCTGGGCAAAACCCTGGCTGCTCCATTCGTGCCCGGCGTAGCTGGCTTTGACGGCCTGGCCGTTCTCGTGGAACAGGCTGAAGTCGAAGTTGAAGCTGTTGGCCTGATGCCAGCCAAAGGCTCCCGAGGAACTGGCAAAACCCCGGCTGATCGGGCCGGCCGCGTAGAACCCCACCAGGTCCAGCCCGGCGGCGGCCTGGCCGATTTCGGCCACCACCTGCTCGCTGCTGGGCAGCGGGTGCTCCTGCACATTGTGGGTGTTCCAGGCGTCGTGGTTGAGCAGCAGGTACGGGTCCTGGGGCAGCAGCGGCAGGGTCTCGCGCAACTGTTGCAGGCCTTCGGCTAGGCGCTGGATGTCGACCTGCGGGTCGCCGGCGAGGGTGATGCTGAGGTCGGCATGGCGCCCGTCGTCGATCAGCTTGAAGCCGAGGCTGGCCTGCTGCACTTGCCCGGCCTGGCGCACCTTGGCGTGGTTGAAGCGGATGAACTGCGAAGACTCGGCGGCGTAGCTCAGGGTGAACTGCTCAGGCTCGCGCACGGCGTCGCGCAGCCAGTCCACCAGGGTCTTGAACTGCTCGGCCTGATTCAGGGACGTACTCATCAGGCGTCTCCTCCAAATACATCGACATTGCTGAAAACACAGGCCGGCGAGGCATGGCCGACGCGGATCACCTGGTTCGGTTCGCCCTTGCCGCAGTTCGGCGTGCCCAGGACCTTGAAGGTGCTGGCGTCGCCGACGGCGCTGAGGCTCTTCCAGAACTGCGCGGAAATCGCCCGGTAGTTGGGGTTTTTCACCACGCCCTTGAGTTCGCCGTTCTCGATCAACTGGCCCCATTCACAGCCGAACTGGAACTTGTTGCGCGCATCGTCGATGGACCAGGAACGGTTGGTGGACATCAGGATGCCGTTCTCGATGCCGCCGATCAGCTGCGCCAGCGGCTGGTCGCCGGGCTCGATATTGAGGTTGGCCATGCGGTCGATGGGCGGGCGGTTCCAACTGCAGGCACGGCTGTTGGCGACACCGTCGAGGCCGGCGCGAAATTGCGAGAGCGCGCCGCCCAGTGGGCGCAACAGCAGGCCCTGCTTGATCAGGAACTGCTTGCTGGCGGCCGTGCCGTCGTCGTCATGGCCGTAGCTGGCCAACTGCTCGGGAATGTCCGGGTCGAAGGTCACGTTGAGCAGGCTGGAGCCATATTGCAGGCTGCCGAAATCGCTGCTTTTCACGAAGCTGGTGCCGGCGTAATTGCGCTCGTCGCCGAGGATGCGGTCCAGCTCCAGCGGGTGGCCGATGGACTCGTGGATCTGCAGCATCATCTGGTCCGGCATCAGCAACAGGTCGCGTGGGCCTTGCGGCGTATTGGGCGCCAGCAGCAGTTGCAGCGCCTGGTCGGCGACCTGGGCGCCGGCACCGATCAGGCCGCAGCGGCTGATCACGTCGGCGCCGCCCTGCTGGCCGAAGTTCTCGCGGCCCAGGCTGCGGGTCTGGCTGTCATTGCCGTCGTAGGCGGTGACGTCCATGCCCGGGTAGACGAAACGCTGGGCCTGACGCAGTTCGGCGCCGGCGCTGTTGAGGTAGATCTGCTCGACGTGGGTGAGGCCGAGGCTGACCTGCCAGTTCACCAGGCGCTCGTCCTTGGGCACGGCCGCGGACTCGTCGCCGAGCAGCTGGTAGCAGTCGCTCAGGGACGGGAAGGGCTGCTCGAGGTTAGGCGAGAAGTAATCGGCGCGGTCGCTGGACACCGCCTGTTCGCGCAGGTCGAGCAGGGCGTGGGCGACGATCAGCCGGGCCTGTTGCTCGGCCCGTTGCAGGGCGGCCTGCAGGCCGTTTTGCGACAGGTCGTTGGTGGCGGCGTAGGCCTCGACGCCATTGACCCGCACGGTGAGCATCGCACCTTCGTCGCGGCTCAGGCTCGGCGGCTCCGCGACGTTCTTGCGCACCGACAGGTACTGGCCGGATTCGCGCACGTAACGCAGGGAAAAGAATTCGGCGCCCGTGCGCAAGGCAGCGAAGCGCTGCTTGAGCTGGGGGTGGAAATCGAACATGTGAGGAACCTCCATGTGAACAGTCCGGCTGTTGCAGGCCTTATCGAGAGCAAGCGAGCGTTGGGCCAGGGTTTTTCTGTAGGAGCAGCCGGTCGACGCTCGATTGCTCGCGATAAAGCCCGAAGGGCTTTGACGTCAGGTCGGAAAAGGTGCTGGGGAATGCTGCGAGCGCCTAGATTAGGCCGGTGCGGTGGGCGGTATCAAGCGGGGAGGCGCAGGGAAATGTTGGAGAACTGTAGTCGTTGCTAAGGTCTGTGATTCGGCAATCGGGTTCTTGCCTGGTGAATCGGGGTGGCTGGTTTACGTCGGCTGCGCCGCCGATCGCAGCCTGCGGCAGCGGCTACAGGCCGGATACAGCAAAACGGCGCCGATCGTTGCGATCGGCGCCGTTCGACGTTACTGCGCGGTAGCGCTCACTTCACGTACCGGCTTGCTACGTACCGGGGCATCGCCCGCCACGTAGTAGGCCGCCTTGCTGCGTGGCAGAGGCTGACGGCCACGGATCTTGTCGGCGATTTTCTCGGCCATCATGATCGTCGGCGCGTTCAGGTTGCCGGTGGTGATGATCGGCATGATCGAGGCATCGACCACTCGCAGACCCTGCATGCCATGCACGCGACCCTGGCCATCGACCACGGCCATTTCGTCGGTGCCCATCTTGCACGAGCAGGAAGGGTGGAACGCGGTTTCGGCGTGCTCGCGGATGAATTTATCCAGTTGCTCGTCGGTCTGCACTTCGATGCCCGGGCTGATTTCGCGGCCGCGGAAGGCGTCCAGTGCCGGCTGTTGCATGATTTCCCGGGTCAGGCGGATGCCGTCGCGGAATTCCTGCCAGTCCTGCTCGGTGGCCATGTAGTTGAACAGGATGCTCGGGTAGTCGCGTGGGTTCTTCGACTTGAGCTGGATCCGGCCGCGGCTTGGCGAACGCATGGAGCCCATGTGTGCCTGGAAGCCGTGTTCCTGTACGCCGTTGCTGCCGTTGTAGTTAATCGCCACCGGCAGGAAGTGGTACTGGATGTTCGGCCATTCGAACTCTTCGCGAGTGCGGATGAAACCGCCCGCTTCGAACTGGTTGCTGGCGCCGATGCCGGTGCCATTGAACAGCCATTCGGCACCGATGGCCGGCTGGTTGTACCAGAGCAGCGACGGGTACAGCGAGATCGGCTGGGTGCAGGCGTACTGCAGGTACAGCTCCAGGTGGTCTTGCAGGTTTTCGCCGACGCCCGGCAGGTCGTGGACCACCGGGATGTCCAGGCTTTCCAGCAGCTTGGCCGGGCCGACGCCGGAACGTTGCAGGATCTGTGGCGAGGCGATGGCGCCGGAGCACAGCAGCACTTCCTTGCGGGCGCGGGCTTCGACGCGCTCTTCGGCGGAGCCGACCAGGTAACGCACGCCAACGGCACGCTTGCCTTCGAACAGGATCTTGTCGGTCAGGGCGTGGGTGACGATGCTCAGGGTCGAACGCTTTTTCGCCACGTCGAGGTAGCCGCGGGCGGTGCTGGCGCGACGGCCTTTAGGCGTCACGGTGCGGTCCATCGGACCGAAACCTTCCTGCTGGTAGCCGTTGAGGTCTTCGGTACGCGGGTAACCGGCTTGCACGCCGGCTTCGACCATGGCGTGGAACAGCGGGTTGTTGCCGGCTTTCGGCGTGGTCACGCTGACCGGGCCGTCGCCACCGTGGTAGTCGTTCGGGCCGATGTCGCGGGTTTCCGCCTTGCGGAAATACGGCAGGCAGTCCAGGTAGGTCCAGTCTTCCAGGCCTGGCAGTTTTGCCCAGCCGTCGTAGTCCATGGCGTTGCCGCGGATGTAGCACATGCCGTTGATCAACGAGGAACCGCCCAGGCCCTTGCCGCGGCCGCATTCCATCCGGCGACCGTTCATGTGTGGCTCTGGATCGGTCTCGTAGGCCCAGTTGTAGCGACGGCCTTGCAGCGGGAATGCCAACGCCGCAGGCATCTGCGTGCGGAAGTCGAAGCGGTAGTCCGGGCCGCCGGCTTCGAGCAGCAGCACGGTGACGCCTTCGTCTTCAGTCAGACGGGTCGCTAAGGTGTTGCCCGCCGATCCTGCGCCAACAATGATGTAGTCGTATTCTTGAGTCATGGGTACTCCAGGGGAGCTGCAAGCTCCAAGCTTCAAGCTGCAAGAAAAAGCAGCGAGCGGTGTGCACAAGAGGGGCGGCAAACACAAACTGCTTTTACTTGCAGCTTGAAACTTGCCGCTTGTAGCTGGATCAGCTAATCAAAATACCGATGCGTACTCACCGAGTTCGACTTGCACAGACTTGATGCGTGTGAAGTTATTGAGCGAGCTGATCCCGTTCTCACGGCCAACACCCGACTGCTTGTAGCCACCGACCGGCATCTTGGCATCGGATTCGCCCCAGGCGTTGATCCAGCAGATACCGGCTTCGAGCTGATGAATCACGCGGTGCGCGCGGTTCAGGTCGCGGGTTACCACACCGGCGGCCAGGCCGAAGTCGGTGTCGTTGGCGCGACGGATCACTTCTTCTTCGGTTTCGTAGGTCAGGATGCTCATCACCGGGCCGAAGATTTCTTCGCGAACGATGGTCATCTCGTCGGTGCAGTCGGTGAACACGGTCGGTGCCACGAATGCGCCTTTGGCGAATGCGCCGTCGGTCAGGCGTTCGCCGCCGCACAGCAGGCGGGCGCCTTCTTCCTTACCTTTGGCGATATAGCCCAGCACGCTTTCCATGTGGGCGAAGCTGACCAGCGGGCCGAAGTTGGTGTTTTCGTCTTCCGGGCTGCCAACGCGAATGCGCGCGACGCGCTCGACGATCTTGGCTTCGAAAGCGGCTTTCAGGTGGCTCGGTACGAAGACACGGGTACCGTTGGTGCAGACCTGGCCGGAGCTGTAGAAGTTGGCCATCATCGCGGTGTCGGCGGCGCGATCCAGATCGGCGTCGTCGAAGATGATCAGCGGCGACTTGCCGCCCAGTTCCATGGTCACGTCTTTCAGCGAGGAGCTGGAAGCGCTGGCCATGACCTTCTTGCCGGTGTCGGTGCCGCCGGTGAAGGAGACTTTCTCGATGCGCGGGTGTTCGGTCAGCCAGGTGCCGACTTCGCGACCGCTACCGGTCAGGACGTTGAACACGCCAGCCGGAACGCCGGCTTCGGTGTAGATCTCGGCCAGTTTCAGGGTGGTCAGCGAGGTGACTTCGCTTGGCTTGAAGATCATCGCGTTACCGGCCGCCAGGGCTGGCGCGGATTTCCACAGGGCGATCTGGATCGGGTAGTTCCACGCGCCGATACCGGCCACGACGCCCAGCGGCTCGCGACGGGTGTAGACGAACGAAGTGGTGCGCAGCGGGATCTGCTCGCCTTCGATGGCCGGTACCAGGCCCGCGTAGTATTCCAGCACGTCGGCGCCGGTGACGATGTCGACATACTTGGTTTCGGAGTAGGCCTTGCCGGTGTCCAGGGTTTCCAGGGCAGCCAGTTCATCGTTGCGCTCGCGCAGGATATCCACGGCGCGACGCAGGATGCGCGAACGCTCCATGGCGGTCATCGCGGCCCAGATCTTCTGGCCTTTCTCGGCGCTGACGACAGCGCGCTCGACGTCTTCCTTGGTCGCACGTTGCACTTGAGCGAGGACTTCACCGTTGGCCGGGTTGATGGCGTCGAAGGTGGCGTCGCTGCCGGCGTCGGTGTAGCCGCCGTCAATGTAGAGTTTTTGCAGTTCGAAACGGGCCATGTTGATAGTCCTCGCAAGTGCATAAGTGGTTGGCGTTCACCACTGGGCGCGCCGTGTAGCCTGGGCGCGCTGGTCAGTGGCAGTTCAGGGGGCCGAGCGTCTTGTAATGTGCTCTAGCGCTCCTGCTTAGCCAGTTGGAAATCCATGTATTCGTAAGCGATCCGGTGCGCCTGCTCGGTGTCGAAAGAGTCTCCCGACAGCGCGCCGCGCAACCACAAACCGTCGATCAGGGCTGCCAGGCCTCGCGCTGCGCTGCGTGCATCATCCAGCGGCAGGACGCGGCGGAACTGGCAGCACAGGTTGGAATACAGGCGGTGATCGTTGATCCGCTGCAACCTGTGCAAAGACGGGTGGTGCATGCTGGTGGCCCAGAAGGCCAGCCAGGTTTTCATTGCCGGGCCATTGACCTGGCTGGCGTCGAAGTTGCCTTCGATGATCACCTGGAGGTGCGCCCGCGGGCTCTTGTCCTCCAGCGCCTGACGGCGCGCGGTGACGTTCTCGCTGAGGACACTCATCAGATACTGCGCCGTGGCGGCGATCAGGCCGTTCTTGTCCTGAAAGTAGTGACTGATGATGCCGTTCGAGACACCGGCCAAACGGGCGATCAGCGCAATGCTGGCGTCCCCCATCCCGACCTGATCGACCGCCAGCAACGTGGCTTCGATCAACTGCTGGCGGCGGATGGGTTGCATACCGACCTTGGGCATCTTGCACATCTCCTTAGGCCTGCTGGCAGTCGTAAAACGGCTACCGGCGTGAGGGCCAGTCTATTTTGTTTTGATTGAACGTTCAATCAACAAAGAATAAGATCTGCGACAAATCGTCGCTGCCTCCAGGTCCTTCCTGCGTGTAGATGGCGGAAAAGCGACCTCCGAAAAAGCCTGAAACCCAAGCAGGGCATAGCGTGAGCCAGCGAGGACGGATGTGTTGAATGGGCAAGACGCTTAAGGCCAGGTGACGAACTGCACGTTTGCACTCGGCCTTCGACGCTGGTTCTCAACGCAACTCCTGCAGGTTCGGGCTTTTTCGGGGTGTCTTTATATCACCCGTCGGTCGGCTGCCAACTAACCGATTGGTCGGGTGCCGTGTTGCCTTGTGTTCTTCTCTCGCACTGCCTGGAGCATCTGTGCCATGAGTTCTGCCTCTCTTATAAAGACCCCACCGGAAAAGGTGCGGGTCAACGGTTGGGTGTTCTACACCTCTACCGCGCTGATCCTGTTGCTGACCGCCATTCTGATCATCGCCCCGCAAGAGGCCGGCAGACTGCTTGGCATTGCCCAGGCCTGGTTGTCCCGCAGCTTCGGCTGGTACTACATGGTGGTGATCGCCGCCTACCTGGTATTCGTCGTCGGCCTGGCGTTTTCCTCCTACGGCAAGCTCAAGCTGGGGACCAAGCAAGACACCCCGGATTTCAGCTATGGCGCCTGGGCCGGCATGCTGTTCTCGTCCGGTATCGGTATCTCGCTGCTGTACTTCGGCGCTTCCGAACCGCTGGACCACTATTTCAACCCGCCTGAAGGCGTAGCGGGCAGCAACCAGGCCGCGCGCCAGGCGCTGCAGCTGACTTTCCTGCACTGGGGCCTGCACGGCTGGGCGATCTACGCCCTGGTCGGCCTGGCCGTGGCCTACTTTGCCTACCGCCACAACCAGCCGCTGGCGCTGCGTTCGGCGTTGTACCCACTGGTGGGCGAGCGCTGGGTCAAGGGCGCGGCCGGTCATGCGGTGGATGGTTTCGGCATGTTCGTGACCCTGCTGGGCCTGGTGACCAACCTGGGCATCGGTTCGATGCAGGTGTCTTCCGGCCTGGAAAACCTGTTCGGCATGGAACACAGCAACACCAACCTGCTGATCGTGATCATCGTCATGAGCACCGTGGCCACCATCGCCGCGGTATCCGGTGTGGAAAACGGCATCCGCCGCTTGTCCAACCTGAACATCGTGCTGTTCAGCGGCCTGCTGATCTTCGTGCTGCTGTTTGGTCCGACCCTGCACCTGCTCAACGGTTTCGTGCAAAACGTCGGCGACTACCTCAACGGTGTGGTGCTCAAGACCTTCGACCTCTATGTGTATGAAGGCGACAACGCCAAGTCCGACCGCTGGCTGGGCCTGTGGACCCTGTTCTACTGGGCCTGGTGGATTTCCTGGGCGCCATTCGTCGGCATGTTCATCGCGCGTATTTCCCGTGGTCGTACCGTGCGCGAGCTGGTGGCGGGCGTGCTGCTGATTCCGCTGGGCTTCACCCTGGCCTGGCTGTCGGTGTTCGGTAACTCGGCCCTGGACCTGGTGATGAACCACGGTGCGGTGGAACTTGGCAAGACGGCGCTGGAACAGCCGTCCATGGCGATCTACCAACTGCTGGATCATTACCCGGCGTCGAAGATTGTCATCGGCGTGTCGATTTTCGTCGGCTTCGTGCTGTTCCTGACCCCGGCCGACTCCGGCGCGGTGATGATGGCCAACCTGTCCTGCAAGGGCGGCAACGTCGACGAAGACGCCCCGCACTGGCTGCGGATCTTCTGGTCGGTGGTGATCACCCTGGTGACTATCGGCCTGCTGTTCGCCGGTAACTTCGAAGCCATGCAGACCATGGTGGTGCTGGCCGGCCTGCCGTTCTCGGTGGTGCTGGTGTGCTTCATGTTCGGCCTGCACAAGGCCATGCGCCAGGACACGCAGATCGAACAGGAGCAGGCGGAACTGGCGGCCCGTGGTCGTCGTGGTTTCAGCGAGCGCCTGACCCAGCTGGACCTGCAGCCGACCCAGGCGGTGGTCCAGCGTTTCATGGACAAGCACGTGACGCCGGCACTGGAAGAAGCCGCTACCCAGCTGCGCAACCAGGGCCTGGATGTGCAAACCCTGCTGGGCAAGTCCAAGCGCTGCATGGGCGTGCGGATCGAGATGGAAGAGGGCAACCCTTTCGTTTATGAAGTGAGCCTGGACGGCTATCTGGCGGCGCCGAGCGAATCGGCCGATGCGCCGGAAGAGCGTGCGCGTTACTACCGCGCCGAGGTCTACCTGCACAACGGCAGCCAGGAATACGACCTGATGGGCTTCACTCAGGAGCAGATCACCCGTGACGTGCTCGATCAGTTCGAAAGCCATCGACAGCTCCTTGGCCGGGTCTACAGCTAAGAGGTGAAGGGCGCGGTGTAGCCCTGTTACACCGCGTCGCCTTCATCGCGGGCAGTCGAGCGTCGACCGGCCGCTCCTGCAGAAGAAACATGCCTCTGTAGGAGCGAGCGGGCGGCGATCCGACTTGCCCGCGAAGCGATCTATCTGGCTTGCCGCAATATCAGCAACACCCGCTCCCGCAACAGGGAGCAATCCGCAACATCTAATCCCGATAAAAACAAAAACGCCGCGATCAATGTCGCGGCGTTTTTGTTTACGTGTCGCTGTTACCCCAGGTTCTTGCCGAGCAGCGCGTGGTAGAGCTCGCTGTCGCCAAGGATCCCCACCACCTTGTTGTTGTCGTGCAGCACCAGCTTGTTGCCGGTCTGGTAGCGGATCTGCAGCGCATCGCGCATGCCGATGCTGGAGTCGACCAGGGTCGGCTTGCGGCCCAGGCCTTCCACCGCCTGGCCCGGGATCCAGTTCTGCAGGTCGAGGCTGGCGCCGTTCTGGCGTGCGCCCTTGATGGTGTTGCCCTCGGCCAGGTCGAGCCAGGAGTCGCCACCCGGATCCAGGCACACGGAGCCGTTGATGCGCTTGCAGTTGTCCAGGGTGCGCATCAGGCTGCGACCGCAGAGCACGTTGAGCGGGTTGGTATGGGCGACGAAGGTGCGCACATAGTCGTCCGCCGGGTTCAGCACGATCTCTTCCGGTTTGCTGTACTGGATGATCCGGCCGTCTTTCATGATGGCGATGCGGCTGCCCAGTTTCAGGGCTTCGTCGAGGTCATGGCTGACGAACACGATGGTCTTGCTCAGCTTGCGTTGCAGTTCCAGCAGTTCGTCCTGCAGGCCCTGGCGGATCAGCGGATCGAGGGCGGAGAAAGGTTCATCCATCAGCAGGATGTCGGCGTCCATCGCCAGGGCGCGGGCCAGGCCGACACGCTGCTGCATACCGCCGGACAATTCGTCGGGCTTCTTGTTGCGCCACTGGGTCAGGCCCACCAGCTCGAGTTTCTCGTCCACCAGCTTGCGCCGTTCCTTTTCCGGCCGGCCCTGCATTTCCAGGCCGAAGCTGATGTTCTCGCGAACGGTCAGCCAGGGCATCAGGGCGAACTTCTGGAACACCATGGCGATGCGCTTGGTGCGCATCATCTTCAGTTCCGCCGGGGTGCAGGAAGCGATGTCGATCTGCCGGCCTTCATGCTCGACGAACAGCTTGCCGCGGCTCACGGTGTTGAGGCCGTTGATGCAGCGCAGCAGGCTCGACTTGCCGGAGCCGGAGAGGCCCATCAGCACGCAGATTTCGCCTTTCTCGATGTCCAGGCTGGCCTTTTCCACACCGACGATCTGGCCGGTCTTTTTCAGGATCTCGTTGCGGCTCATGCCCTGATCCAGCAGCTTGAGCGCCTCGCGTGGATCCTTGGAGAAGATAACGTCGACGTTATCGAAGCGGATTATGCTCATGCGTCACCCCCTACTTTGGCTTCGGGTTGTTTGCAGATACGGTCGAGCATGATCGCCAGCAGTACGATTGCCAGGCCTGCTTCGAAGCCCAGGGCGATATCGGCGGTGTTCAGTGCGTTGACCACGGGTTTGCCCAGGCCGTCGGCGCCCACCAGGGCTGCGATCACCACCATCGACAACGACAGCATGATGCACTGGGTGATGCCGGCAGCGATGCTCGGCATGGCGTGGGGCAGCTCGATACGCGACAACAGTTGACGGCGCGAGCAGCCAAAGGCCTTGCCGGCGTCCATCAACTCTTGTGGTACATCGCGGATGCCCAGGTAGGTCAGGCGGATCGGCGCGGCAATGGCGAACACCACCGTGGAGATCAGGCCCGGCACAACGCCCAGACCGAACAGGGTCAGGGTAGGAATGAGGTAAACGAAGGTCGGTACGGTCTGCATCAGATCGAGCACCGGACGCATCATGGTGTAGAACATCGGCTTGTGCGCGGCGACGATGCCCAACGGCACGCCAATGAGCACGCAGACCAGGGTGGCGAACAGCACCTGGGCCAGGGTTTCCATGGTTTCCTGCCAGTAACCCAGATTGAGAATCAGCAGGAAGGACAGCACGACAAAGGCCGTCAGGCCCCATTTGCGTTGAATGATGTGCGCCAGCAAGGCAATCAGGCCGATCAAGGCCAGCGGGTTGAACCAGGTCAGCGCAAACGTCACGCCGTGGATCATCGTTTCCAGGGTCGATGCGATCGCATCGAATGTGTTGGCGCCGTGTTGCGTCAACCATTCAACGAAGGCAGCGATGTACTGGCCTAAAGGGATTTTCTGATCAATGAGCATGGTATTGAACGTCCGCATGCAAGGAATAAACAGCCCGGGCGGGCGAACCCACCCGGCGTAAGCGACCTACTTAATTAGCAGCTTGCGCAAGCTTGGCTTTCACGGCCTCCAGGCCTGGTTTTCCGTCAATGGTGGTCACGCCAGCGAGCCAGGTATCGAGTACCTCGGGGTTTTTCTTCAGCCAGGCCTTGGCGGCCGCCTCGGGCTTCATCTTGTCGTCCAGGACGTTACCCATCAGGGTGCTTTCCATATTCAGGGTGAACGACAGATTCTTCAGCAACTGACCAACGTTGCTGCATTCCTCGGCGTAGCCCTTGCGGGTGTTGGTGTAGATGGTCGCCTGGCCGTAGTTGGGGCCGAAGAACTCGTCGCCGCCGGTCAGGTACTTCATCTTGAAACGGGTGTTCATCGGGTGCGGTTCCCAGCCCAGGAACGCCACCGCGGTGCTGCGCCGTTGCGCGCGCTCGACCTGGGACAGCATGCCCGCCTCGCTGGACTCGACCACCTTGAAGCCGGCGTCTTTCAGGCCGAAGGCGTTCTTGTCGATCATGCTCTGGATCATGCGGTTGCCGTCGTTACCCGGCTCGATACCGTAGATCTTGCCGTCCAGTTCTTTCTTGAACTTGGCGATGTCGGCGAAATCCTTCAGGCCCTTGTTGTACAGCTCTTCCGGGACCGCCAGGGTGTACTTGGCGTTCTCCAGGTTGGCGCGGATGGTTTCCACGGTGCCGGCATCGCGATAGGGCTTGATGTCGTTTTCCATGGTCGGCATCCAGTTGCCGAGGAACACGTCCATGTTCTTGCCGTCGGCCAGGGACTTGTAGGTCACCGGCACGGAAATCATCGTGGTCTTGGTCTTGTAGCCAAGTGCCTCGAGAACCACGCTGGTGGTCGCGGTGGTGACGGTGATGTCGGTCCAGCCGACATCGGAGAAGTTTACGGTGCTGCATTGCGCCGGTTCTGCGGCGTGCGCCAGAAGCGGCAGACTCAGCATGGCGGCCAACAACAACGACGGGGAACCTTTCATGGGATGGACTCCTGGGTGTTTTCTGGCGGTGTGTCTGACCGCACTTATAAGTGTTGCGGTTGGGGCGAGTGGGACAGCTCTACCACAGTGCCTTGCAATCGAGTCGAGACTGATCATGTACCAGTGAAAATCTGACGCCTACAGGGTGCGTCGTATCCAGTACAGGGAGGGTCGCATCCAGTGTCGGTAAGGTCGCTTACAGCTTTTTTCAGCACTTTTTGCCCATCTGAACCGCAAAAAAACGGCCAGAACCGGAGGTCGGCGGGCCACGGCGTTGGTGGGCATGAGTGAGTCGGTGTGAGACGTCGAACGACACTGCAAAAGCCTGATGATGCGCGTATCTCGGCGGATTACTGCTTGAGCGTAGCAGCTTCGCCACCGGGCGTTTGGGCGCCCGGCGTGTGCTCATCGAGGAGTTTCGCAGTAATGGCTATCAGTGTTTTCGACCTGTTCAAAATCGGCATCGGCCCCTCCAGTTCCCACACCGTCGGGCCCATGCGCGCCGCGGTGCTGTTCGTCCAGGCGCTGCGGGAAAAAGACCTGCTGGAGCAGGTGCGCCGCATCGAGGTAAGGCTCTACGGTTCGCTGTCGGCCACCGGCATCGGGCACGGCAGCGACAACGCGGTAATCATGGGGCTGATGGGCGAATGGCCGGATGCGATCGATCCGTCGCAGATCGGCGGTCGCATCGAGACCCTGCGCGAAACCAATACCCTGCTGCTCGACAACCGCCTGCCGATCCCCTTCGTCTGGGCGCGCGACATGCTGCTGCTCGACGAGAACCTGCCGTTCCACCCCAACGCCATGACCCTGGTGGCCGAAGGCGAGTCCGGGGAGCTGCACCGCGATACCTATTATTCCGTGGGCGGTGGTTTTGTCGTCGACGAGGCCCAGGCCAGCAGCGGCGTGGTGGACCTGGATCGCACTGAATTGCCTTACGACTTCTCCAGCGCCGTGGAGCTGCTGAGCCTGTGCCAGAAGCACAACCTGCGGGTGGCCGAACTGATGATGGCCAACGAGAAGGTCTGGCGTTCGGAGGAGGAGATCCGCGCGGGCCTGATGAAGCTCTGGCAGGCCATGCAGGATTGCGTCGAGCAGGGCCTCAAGCATGAAGGCATCCTGCCCGGCGGGCTCAATGTGCGACGCCGCGCGGCCAAGCTGCACCGCAGCCTGCAGGAATTGAACAAACCCAATGTGATCGGCTCGACCCTGAGCGCCATGGAGTGGGTCAACCTGTATGCCCTGGCGGTCAATGAAGAGAACGCCGCTGGCGGGCGCATGGTGACGGCGCCGACCAACGGCGCGGCGGGGATCATTCCGGCGGTGCTGCATTACTTCATGCGCTTCAGCGAGGATGTCACCGACGCCAACGTGGTGGACTTTTTCCTCGGCGCGGCGGCGGTGGGGATCCTTTGCAAGAAGAACGCCTCGATCTCCGGTGCCGAAGTCGGTTGCCAGGGCGAGGTGGGTTCTGCCTGCGCCATGGCTGCCGCCGGTCTGGCGGAGATTCTCGGGGCGTCGCCGGAGCAGCTGTGCAACGCCGCGGAAATCGGCCTGGAGCATAACCTCGGCCTGACCTGCGACCCGGTCGGCGGCCTGGTGCAGGTGCCGTGCATCGAGCGCAACGCGATTGCCGCGGTGAAGGCCATCAATGCCGCGCAAATGGCCCTGCGCGGCGACGGCCAGCACTTCATTTCCCTGGACCGGGTGATCCGCACCATGCGCGATACCGGCGCCGATATGCATGACAAATACAAGGAGACATCGCGCGGCGGGTTGGCGGTCAGCGCCGTGGAGTGTTGAGGGCTTAAACAGTGGGGCCGCTGCGCGGTCCATCGCGAGCAAGCTCGCTCCTACAAGGTGCCGCGTTCTCCTGTAGGAGCGAGCTTGCTCGCGATGACGCCCGGTATTTCACCACCATCCACAAGCAGAATTCACCCACCTCAATGGCAATGTTCTGCTCATAAATTGAACACCCCGCGACGCCCTCGCCACCTTTTGGAGCGTCGCAAACAGGTAAGTCCAAGGGCTCATCGGTCAGGTTTTTCACTCACCTCGGCTGAGCGCCCGCCTGTGCTTGCGGTGACACTCTTTTCCCGGGACGTTTCTCGCCGTTCCCACAAGTGCTACCGATTTGCTCACAGCCACCGGCCCAGGGCCCTCCACGGCCGATTCGGCACTGATAACCCGCACATTGCGCACGGCTTATATAGACGCATCGCGACGTCGTTTTCAGGAGTTATTGAATGGCCATTCAATTTTAGGCATGGCAATTGCTCTGTCATCACAAAGCCCGTCTCCCACGTGAGAATGATGGCAATAACAAGAGCCTCCGCCTGAGGCCATCACCTGCTTTGTGTGAGGAGATACCGCGATGACGACGTTCAACTCCGGGGCTCAACCCCAGAACCGTGCGCCTCAATCCATCGGCTTTTTGCTGCTGGACAATTTCACGCTGATTTCCCTGGCCTCCGCGGTCGAGCCGCTGCGCATGGCCAACCAGTTGTCCGGTCGCGAGCTGTATCGCTGGACCACCCTCAGCGTCGACGGCGGCCAGGTCTGGGCCAGTGATGGCCTGCAGATCACCCCCGACGCCTCCATGCACAAAGCCCCCGCCCTGGACACTGTGATCGTCTGCGGCGGCATCGGCATCCAGCGCACCGTGACCCGCGAGCATGTGTCCTGGCTGCAAAGCCAGGCGCGCCAGTCCCGCCGTCTCGGCGCGGTCTGCACCGGCAGTTGGGCCCTGGCCTGCGCCGGCCTGCTCGACGGTTTCGATTGCAGCGTGCACTGGGAATGCCTGGCCTCGATGCAGGAAGCTTTCCCGCGGGTGGCCATGAGCACTCGCCTGTTCACCCTCGACCGCAACCGCTTCACCAGCTCCGGCGGCACCGCGCCGCTGGACATGATGCTGCACCTGATCAGCCGCGATCACGGCCGTGAACTGTCGGCGGCGATCTCGGAAATGTTCGTCTACGAACGCATCCGCAACGAGCAGGATCACCAGCGCGTGCCGCTCAAGCACATGCTCGGCACCAACCAGCCGAAGTTGCAGGAAATCGTCGCGCTGATGGAAGCCAACCTGGAAGAGCCGATCGACCTCGACGAACTGGCGGTCTATGTCTCGGTATCGCGGCGCCAGCTGGAGCGGCTGTTCCAGAAATACCTGCACTGCTCGCCATCGCGCTACTACCTGAAGCTGCGGCTGATCCGTGCCCGCCAGTTGCTCAAGCAGACGCCGATGTCGATCATCGAAGTGGCCTCGGTCTGCGGTTTCGTCTCCACGCCGCACTTCTCCAAGTGCTACCGCGAGTACTTCGGCATTCCACCGCGTGACGAACGCGTAGGATCCAACACCGCTCAACAGGTGGCGATGATGCCGATTCCGCAGGCGCTGGTGCTGGCTGGCCCGATGTCTTCGCTGAGCCAGGCGCGCAACGAATCGACCTTCGCCAGCGTCAGGCTGTAATCACAGGCTTTTCCTGAAGTACACGACGCGCTCGGTTTCCTCGAAACCGAGCGCCTTGTGCACGGTCTGGCTCAACAGGTTTTCCAGGCCGGTATCCGAAGCCATTTCCACGCAGCCCTGGTCCCGTCCCCATTGGGCGATGGCGTCGATCAGTTGTTCGGCAATGCCCTGGCGCCGCTGTTCGGCGCTGACGTACAACCCCTCCAGAAACACCACCGGCGAATGCTCGGTGCCGTTGACGTAGTCGCGCCGCAATGAAGCTTCGGCCAATCCCACTGGCTGGCCCTCGGCGGTATAAGCGAGCAGGTTGATATAGCGCTGCGGGTCGTCCAGCAAGCTGGCGATTTCCTCCAGGTGTTCCTCGGCCGGGCAGTCGGGCCACAGCGCCTGGCGCAATGACAGCCAGCCCGATCGATGGGCTGACTGGCAGGGTTCGATTCGAATCATGGGGGCGGATCCTTGGTGTGCAAGTACCGCACTCTACGCCGCGATCCGCTCCCGGCGAAGGCTCAGGCGCGGCTGTTCTGGAACTGGGCCAGGGCCGGCAACAGCTGTTTGTCGATGGCCTGGCGCACGGCCGGCAGGATGGTCGCATTGCCGGTGAGCATCTGCTCGACCATGCCCTTGAGGGCCTTGGCCCGGGCATCGCTCAAGCCGCGCACCGCGCACTCGCAGGCCTGGTCGGCCGTGGCGCCGGCTGGCATTTCAAAACCCAGGGCCCTCAGTTGGCCGAGCAGGTCGTCCTGGTCAATCAGATCCGCGTGCATCATGACTCTTATCCTTGTTCAGGGAGCGTGGTCGTGAGCCGATTCTGGTAGCCGTCCGGACAGTCGGCAAGGGCGAATTGTCGCAATGGCCGGGATGCCTATGAACAGGTCGTTTTCGGCTAACTTGGCTTGAGGGCGACTGGGCACACTGGATTCCAGCTCGGTCATCGAAGGTTTGGTCACCCTCGTGTCGGCTCCTCAGAAAACCTCCTCTGCCCCGATCCTGTCACGGCTTGATCGGGGTCTTTTTTTGTCTGGAAAAAATGCGCCGCCTGGGAGTTTTTTTCGCGAGCAAGCTCGCTCCTACAGGAAACTGCGCGTACCTGTAGGAGCGAGCTTGCTCGCGATAGAACCGACGCGGTCTAGCGCTGCAACACCAGGATTCGCGACAGCAACTCGTCGCGATCGATGTAGCACCCCTGGAAATGCCGCGCGCCAGTGGCGGGGTCGAAGGCGTTGCGCGCGTGCAGGGTGCGGCGGTTGTCGAAGCACCACAGTTCGCCGGGGTTGAGGCGCTGGATCAGGCGAAAGCGCGGCTCGCGGGTCATGGCGATAAAACGTCGATAGGCGCGGTACAGCCGGGGCATGTCGTCCACCGAGGCTTCGAACGGCCCGCGCAGGAAGTTGGCCATGCGGATCTCCGCGACCTCGCCCACGGTATTCAGGGCGATCACTGGCGCCAGGCAGCGGTAGTCGCTATGGCGGTCCTTGTTGCGAAACTCCACGGGGATCTCGCACAGCGCGCGAAACGCCTCGGGGGCTTCGCGGCGCAAGGCGTCGGCGATGGCAAAACCGTCGACAAAAATGCTTTCGCCACCTTCGGCGTCGTTCACCAGGCAATGCAGGAACTGCAGGCCCGGTTGCAACTCGCGGGTCGGCAAGTCGGTGTGCAGCGGCAGGTTGAAGGCGGTGTAGGCGTTGCTGTCGGCGTCGGCCTTGGACTGTACGTTGAACAGCACGCCGAAATTGCTCTCGCGGATAAAGGCAATACGTTTGGCGACCTGGGCCAGCGACCCCGGTTCGGTGGGCACGCCGCGGACCTGCGTCAGGCCGATATCGCGCACCGCCAGCAGCCATTGCAACAGCGCCTGCGGGTCCTCCATCAGCGCCTGGTATTCGAATACCGGCAGTTGCAGCCGGCTGTCCCACAGCTGGCTTTGCGGCCGGCGCGCACGGCGCTCGGCGCGGCTTTCATCGTCGTAGGCGTGGGCCCGGAGCCAGCCCGGGTCGAAGCGGCTGAGGTGGCCGTCCTGCCAGGCGATGCTCAGGCAGCCCTGGGCGTCGATCCGGCTGGACGCCGGGGCCAGGTCTTCGGCGACGTCGACTATCTCCAGCACCTGCTCGCGGGTGACGCTGTAGACGCAGTGCGGGCAGGGGCAGTTGTCGCGCAGCCACTGATGATGAAAGGGGCTCGAGCGACCGTCGGCCCACTGCACCTGAACACGGTCCGCCAGGGCTTGTACGGCGGTCAACGCGCTGATCAACGGGTAACTGCGGAAGTCGGCAAAAGCGGTGGAGGTATTCACGGTGCAGTCCTTTTTTAGGCTCTGTACGAAAAGTGGCTGCGCTCGGTCATGCTGCGTTAAAAACAGGCTCGGAATGCTCATGTAGGCCCCTACACTCCGCTTCCTCG
>NZ_JAQZAB010000133.1:171318-305213 GCF_028640915.1 Pseudomonas sp. B3G-3
CTCCGCTTCCTCGCCTGTTTTTGCCTTGCCTGACCTTCGCTCGCCGACTTTTCGTACAGACCCAGGGGTGGTTATTTTTCCGGCGGCAAGGCAATCACCCGGCCGATCCAGGCGGGGGCGGGGAGGTCGGCCTGCTCGGCGGCGATGGCTCGCAGCCTGTTCAGCACCGGCTCGCTGAACGGCGCCGAACGCGGGCCGGCGAGGTCGACGTGGAGCAGCATCTGCTCGTTGCCGGCCAGTTCCAGGTCGCCACCGACCTTGTGCAGGCTGTGGTACAGGTGCAGGCGCTTGCGGTCGTGGCCGATGATTTGGGTGCGCACTTCGACCTCGGTATCGAGCTTCACTTCATGCAGGTAATTGAGGTGCAGCTCCAGGGTGAACAGCGAGTTGCCGCTGGCTTCGCGGTGGTTGCTGTCCATGCCCAGCTGGTCCATCAGGGCGTCGGTGGCGTAGCTGAAAATCAGCAGGTAGAAGGCGTCCCGCAGGTGACCGTTGTAATCGACCCAGTCGGGGATGATGCGGGTGGTGTAGGTGGTGAGTGCAGGCATGTCATGGGCTCACGAAAATGGCGGGCTGAACCTGTAGCCGCTGCCGCAGGCTGCGATAAGGCTCGAAGAGCCTTCCGAGGGCCGCAAGAGCGCGTCTCCTTCGGAGTCGATCGCAGCCTGCGGCAGCGGCTACAGGGGGGGCGTCAGGGTTACTCGCTGAAGCTCATGCCGTGTTTGACCTTGGTGGTTTTCACCGCTTCGAGCACGGCGAGCAGGCAGTCATCACGATAGCGTTCCAGCGCCGAAATGCTGTGTGTGCCGAGCTGCTCGGCAGTGCCTTCGACCACGTCGTCGATCAGCTTGTCGGTCAGCTCCGGGGCCGGCAGGTAGGTCCACGGCAGCTGCAGGGCCGGGCCGAACTGGGCCATGAAGTGCCGCATGCCGGCATCGCCCCCGGCCAGGGTGTAGGTCAGGAAGGTACCCATGAACGACCAGCGCAGGCCGGCGCCGAAGCGGATCGCGTCGTCGATTTCGCCGGTGGTGGCGACGCCGTCGTTGACCAGGTGCAGGGCCTCGCGCCACAGCGCCTCCAAAAGACGGTCGGCGATAAAACCCGGGACTTCCTTGCGTACATGCAGCGGGCGCATGCCGAGGGATTCATAGACCTTGATCGCCGCCTGCACGGCTTCTGGCGCGGTGTTCTTGCCGCCAACCACTTCCACCAGCGGCAGCAGGTACACCGGGTTGAACGGGTGGCCGACCACGCAGCGTTGCGGGTGGGTGGAACTCTCGTAGAAGTCGCTCGGCAGCAGGCCGGAGGTGCTGGAGCCGATCAGCGCATCGGGCTTGGCCGCGGCGCTGATCCTGGCGTGCAGCTCGAGTTTCAGTTCCAGGCGTTCCGGGGCGCTTTCCTGGATGAAGTCGGCGTCTTTCACACACTCTTCGATGGTCGCGACAAAGCGCAGGCGATCCTGGGACGCGCCCGGTGCCAGGCCCTGTTTCTCCAGGGCGCCCCAGGCATTGGCCACGCGCTTGCGCAGGGCCGCCTCGGCGCCGGGCGCCGGATCCCAGGCCACCACGTCCAGGCCGTGGGCGAGGGCGCGCGCTACCCAGCCGCTGCCGATGACACCGCTGCCCAGGGCGGCGAAGGTTTTGATCTCGGTGATAAAGCTCATGACAGGTTTCCTGAAAGTCAAAAGTGAACATATCTGTCGCCGCTGCCGAGCAACGCGAGGCTGCGTACGGCTGCGCAGCAGTCGTAAGGCCGGTCGGCGCGGTGGATCAGGTAACTCGTGGTCGCCCTTGTGGCGGCTGCATTGCAGCCGTGCGCAGCCTCGCGGGCTCGGCAGCGGCTACAGGCAACCGCCTTCGGGTCAGCCGCGCTTGCTCAGGCCCATCTTGGCCCGGCCCTCGGCCGGGGTCAGGACGCGGGCGCCGAGGCGGCTGAGGATCTCGCTGGCGCGTTCCACCAACTGGCCGTTGGTCGCCAGCACGCCCTTGTCCAGCCACAGGTTGTCCTCCAGGCCGACCCGCACGTTGCCGCCCAGCAGCACCGCCTGCGCGGCCATTGGCATCTGCATGCGGCCGATACCGAAACCGGCCCAGACCGCGCCCGCCGGCAGGTTGTCGACCATGGCCTTCATGGTGGTGGTGTCGGCCGGCGCGCCCCAGGGAATGCCCAGGCACAGCTGGAACAACGGGTCGTCCAGCAGGCCTTCCTTGATCATCTGCTTGGCGAACCACAGGTGGCCGGTGTCGAAGATTTCCAGCTCGGCCTTCACCCCCAGTTCCTGGATGCGCTTGGCGCCGGCGCGCAGTTGCGCCGGGGTGGACACGTAAATGGTGTCGCCGTCGCCGAAGTTCAGGGTGCCGCAGTCCAGGGTGCAGATTTCCGGCAGCAGCTCCTCGACGTGGGCCAGGCGGGTCAGTGGGCCGACCAGGTCGGTATTGGGGCCGAACTCCATCGGGTTTTCGCCGGCGCCGATCTCCAGGTCGCCGCCCATCCCGGCGGTGAGGTTGACGATGATGTCGACGTCCGCTTCGCGGATACGCTCCATCACCTCCCGGTACAGCGCGACGTCGCGGCTGAACTTGCCGGTTTGCGGGTTGCGCACGTGGCAGTGGACCACGGTGGCGCCGGCCTTGGCCGCTTCCACCGCGGCGGCGGCAATCTGTTTCGGGGTGACCGGCACGTGGGGGCTCTTGGCGGTCGTGTCGCCAGCACCGGTGAGTGCGCAGGTGATGATGACGTCGTGGTTCATGGTGCGGGTTCCTTACAGGCGTGGTGAGTCGCTGCGCAGCGGTTTGGCGCTGCGCAGAGGGAGTTCGGGGTGGTTATTGGCTAGTCAGTTTCAGGTTGCCGGCGGCCGGCTTGCCATCGAAGGTGGTGACCCCTTCGAGCCAGCGCGCCTTGTCCTGCGGATGGTCGGCCAGCCATTGCCTGGCCGACTCCAGGGCGTCCTTGTGGTCGAGCAGCGGCTGCATCATGCGGCTCTCGTCCTCGGCGCTGAAGGTCAGGTTGCTCAGCAGCCGGCTGACGTTCGGGCACTGTTCGGCATAGGTCGGCGCGGTAACGGTCCATACCGTGGCCATGCCTTCGTTCGGGCCCAGGGCGTCGTCGCTGCCGGTGAGGTAGGTCATCTGCACATTGACGTTCATCGGGTGCGGCGCCCAGCCGAAGAACACCACGGCTTCCTTGCGTCGTACCGCGCGATCCACCGCCGCCAGCATGCCGGCCTCGCTGGATTCGACCAGTTGGAATTTGCCCAGGCCGAACTGGTTCTTGGTGATCATGGCCTTGATCTGGGTATTGGCGCCCGAGCCGGGCTCGATGCCGTAGATCTTGCCGCCCAGCTCTTTCTCGAACTTGGCGATGTCGGCGAAGGTCTTCAGGCCCTTGTCCGCCAGGTAGGTGGGTACCGCGAGGGTGGCGCGGGCGTCCTTGAGGCTGGGCTCGGCCAGCACCTTGACCTGCTTGGCGTCGACGAACGGGGTGATGGTCTGGGTCATCAGCGGGTTCCAGTAGCCGAGGAACAGGTCCAGGCGTTGGTCGCGGATGCCGGCGAAAATGATCTGCTGCGAGGCGCTGGTCTGCTTGGTCTTGTAGCCGAGGCCGTCGAGCAGCACCTGGGCCATGGCGCTGGTGGCGATCACGTCGGTCCAGTTGACCACGCCGAGGCGCACGTTCTGGCAGCTGGCGGCGTCGGCGGCCATCGCGCCGGAGCTGAGAAAGACGGTACCGCTGAGTGCAAGGACGCAACTGCTGATCAGTCGTTTCATGAAGGTTTCCTCGGCAGGTCGTTATTGTCGGTCCCGGCGTCTATGTGCGCCGGTGATGCCACGTTACGCAGCCGGCGGGCGCTGAAAACGCACAGCGGCGACCGGCTCTTGCACTGCAGCGACCTTCGTCTTGAACACGGCGTGGAAACGGCGTATCACAGTGGCCACGCTGCCCGTCATCCGAGTGCGTTCCATGTCCCAGGATTTCTATTTCTTGCTGATGCCGGGCTTCTCGGCCATCGGGTTCATCTCGGCCATTGAGCCGCTGCGGGTGGCCAATCGCTTTCGCGGCGAGCTGTATCGCTGGCATGTGCTGAGCGCCGATGGCGGCGCGGTATTGGCGAGCAACGGCATGTCGGTCAACGCCGATGCGGCGCTGGAGCCGTTGAAGAAGGGCGCGACCCTGCTGGTGGTGGCTGGCTTCGAGCCACTGAAGTTCGTCACCCCGGCGCTGGTGCACTGGTTGCGACGCCTGGATGTGGAAGGCGTGACCCTGGGCGGCATCGACACCGGCAGCGTGGTCCTGGCCGAAGCCGGGCTGCTCGAAGGCCACCGCGTGACCCTGCACTGGGAAGCGATCGAGGCGTTCAAGGAGTCCTATCCGCAGCTCAGCGTGACCCAGGAGTTGTTCGAGATCGACCGGCGGCGCATCACCTCGGCCGGCGGCACCGCGTCCATCGACATGATGCTCGACCTGATCGGCCAGGCCCACGGCCCGGAGCTGGCGATCCAGGTCAGCGAACAGTTCGTGCTCGGGCGCATCCGCCCGCGCAAGGACCACCAGCGCATGGAAGTCGCCACCCGCTACGGTATCCGCAACAAGAAACTGGTGCAGGTGATCGGCGAGATGGAGCAACACAGCGAGCCGCCCCTGAGCACCCTGCAACTGGCCGAGTCGATCAAGGTCACCCGACGCCAGCTCGAACGCTTGTTCCGCCTGCACCTGAACGACACCCCGAGCAACTTCTACCTGGGGCTGCGCCTGGAAAAGGCCCGGCAACTGCTGCGCCAGACCGACATGAGCGTGCTGGAAGTCAGCATCGCCTGCGGCTTCGAATCACCCTCGTATTTCACCCGCAGCTATCGCGCGCGTTTTGCCCAGTGCCCGCGAGAAGACCGGCGCCAAAGCCTGAAGGCCTGAGCGACCTGATCCTGTAGGAGCGAAGCTTGCTCGCGATGCAGGCAACGCGCAGCGTCAGACAAACCGCCATCGCGGGCAAGCCTCGCTCCTACGCAGGGTTATTTTTTCAGCAGCGCCGCACAGGCGGTCTTGTACGCCTCATGCTGATACTTGTTCAGCGTCGCCGGCAGGTCGAAGTTGTGCTTTTTGTTCTGCGCATTGATGGTCTGCGGCGACAGCAGGGTCACTTCGCAATTGTCCAGCAGCTGGAACACGCCTTCGATCTTGAAGGTGGTCGGGCCGCCGGCGAATTCGCCTTTTTTGCTGCGTTTCTTGATGGCGATGCGGCTGATGCCGTTGTCGCGGACGAAGGCGGCGACCTGGGTGGCGAAGGCTTTGACGTTGGCGGCCTCGTCATCGTCGTCCAGGGCGATTTTCTTGCAGGCGTTGGCCAGGTGCTGCGCCGTGCCGTCTTGCAGGGTGGCCATGGCGAAGATGGCTTCGCTGCCTTTGATTTCGATGCCGCAGATGCTCATGGAAAGACCTTTTCTCGGTGAATGGCGTGCAGCTTACAGTTCCAGCTGGTCGGCGCGAATGCCAAAGGCCGCGGCGATCTTCTCGCGGGTGGCGCGCCGGGGCTTGGCGACGCTTTCCTGCTGGGCAAAGGCCGGCTGGGAAATGCCCAGGCGCCTGGCGACCTCGTCCTGGGTCAGGTGCAGGTGTTCGCGCCAGGCGCGGATCGGCGTGGCGCCGTCAACGATGCGGCTGACCACGTCATGGGGGATCAGGTCCGGCTCCTGCTGTTGCGCCACATAGTGCGCATAAGGGATCACCACGAACGCCGGCTTGCCGTCCGTGCCATTGATGATCTGGATGTCAGTAGGTGCGTTCGTCACGTTTCTTGACCTCTTGGATACTGACCACTCGGATAGCGCCATCCCAGTCGAACAGGATTCGATAGTTGCCCACTCGCAGGCGGTAGGCATAGGTGTGGCCGCTGAGTGCCTTGACGTTGCCGGTATCGGGCATGTCGCCGAGCAAGGTCACCGCATCGCGGATCTGTACCTGATGGGCGCTGTGCAATCGCAGCAGTTGTTTGACGGCCTTGCGGGTCCACAGGATGCTGTTCATGAACGAATATAAGCCTTTTATAAGATTAAGCAATCTTTGCTTATATTCGCTTGCGGGCCAAGGCGAGAACCTTGTCCGGGTATTGCTCATGGTTTGTTACAGCTGGGGGGAGGGGAAGGTCAGGGGATTTTCGCGAGCAAGCTCGCTCCTACAGGCGTTGCGCCATACCTGTAGGAGCGAGCTTGCTCGCGATGACGTCATGACGGTTGCCGCAGAGGCATCGGTCGGGCCTATTCCTGCCCGATCGACTCCAGAAATTCCGACCGCTCATCGCTCATGCGCGCCAGGCAATCGGCCTGGGCAATGGCGTAGGCCTTGCTGCCGGGTTTGGCGGGGAAGGTGTCGATGGTGCAGTCGGCGTCGCGCTGTTTCTGCCACAACTGCTGGGCGTTCTGGACCTTGGCGGTGATGTCGGCCAGCTGCGCCTTGTCGCTGCCGTATTGCGTGCCCAGGCGTTCGAGCAGGCCCTGCAGGTTGTCGCTCAGCAGTTGCTCGGCGGTGGTTTTGTTGAAAGTGGCGCATTCCAGAGTCTGTTGGTCCTGTTCGACGCTGTCGCACGGGGAGTTGTCGGCTTCTTCAGCCGCCTGTGCGCCAGTCGCCAGCAGTGCCAAAGCCAGGAAGATCGATTTCATTGCGTCGCAGCCCCCTCTAATCCAGTGATGCGGCGGATTCTGGCCCATGCGCATGACAAAGAACAGATGGGGCAAGGGACGCCCGGCAGACCCTTTGTCGCGGATTGACGCTTTCGGCAATTCCCCTGTCGTTTTTGCACCCGGCTGCCCGGGCACCGAGGCATATGCTGACCCCAAAGCGCCGGCAGACGATTCGGCGCATGAATTGCCAATAAGGGGACTGCCTGATGAGCCCAGCCGAATTGCACGCCGACAGCATCGTTATCGACGGGCTGATCATTGCCAAGTGGAACCGTGAGCTGTTCGAAGACATGCGCAAGGGCGGCCTGACCGCGGCCAACTGCACCGTGTCGGTGTGGGAGGGCTTCCAGGCCACGGTCAACAACATCGCCTCCAGCCAGAAGCTGATCCGCGAGAACAGCGACCTGGTGATGCCGGTGCGCACCACCGCCGACATCCGCAAGGCCAAGGAGCTGGGCAAGACCGGCATCCTTTTCGGCTTCCAGAATGCCCACGCCTACGAGGACCAGATCGGCTACGTCGAGGTGTTCAAGCAGCTGGGCGTGGGTATCGTGCAGATGTGCTACAACACCCAGAACCTGGTGGGCACCGGCTGCTACGAGCGCGACGGCGGCCTGTCGGGCTTCGGTCGCGAGATCGTCGCCGAGATGAACCGCGTCGGCGTCATGTGCGACCTGTCCCACGTCGGCTCCAAGACCAGCGAGGAAGTCATCCTCGAATCGAAGAAACCGGTCTGCTATTCCCACTGCCTGCCGTCGGGCCTCAAGGAGCACCCGCGCAACAAGTCCGATGAAGAACTGAAATTCATCGCCGACCACGGTGGTTTCGTCGGCGTGACCATGTTCGCGCCGTTCCTGGCCAAGGGCATCGATTCGACCATCGACGACTACGCCGAAGCCATCGAATACACCATGAACATCGTCGGCGAAGACGCCATCGGCATCGGCACCGACTTCACCCAGGGCCATGGCCAGGACTTCTTCGAATACCTGACCCACGACAAGGGCTACGCCCGTCGCCTGACCAACTTCGGCAAGATCATCAACCCGCTGGGCATCCGCACCGTGGGCGAGTTCCCCAACCTCACCGAGACCCTGCTCAAGCGCGGTCACTCCGAGCGTGTGGTGCGCAAGATCATGGGCGAGAACTGGGTCAACGTCCTCAAGGACGTCTGGGGCGAATAACGCCAACCTTCCACTGCACACACCAGTAGCCGCTGCCGAAGGCTGCGATCGGCTCCGAAGGAGACGCGTTCTTGCGGTCCTCGGAAGGCTCTTCGAGCCTTATCGCAGCCTTCGGCGGCGGCTACAGATGCACCAATCCAAAGAATTCTGGAGTTTTTACCCATGGCCAAGATCGCCCCGCAACTGCCCATCGAAGTCGACAGCGAAACCGGTGTCTGGACCTCCGACGCCCTGCCGATGCTGTACGTGCCGCGTCACTTCTTCGTCAACAACCACATGGGCATCGAGGAAGTGCTGGGCGCCGAGGCCTATGCCGAGATCCTCTACAAGGCCGGCTACAAGTCCGCCTGGCACTGGTGCGAAAAAGAAGCCGAATGCCACGGCCTGGAAGGCGTCGCGGTGTTCGAGCACTACATGAAGCGCCTGTCGCAGCGCGGCTGGGGCCTGTTCAAGATCCAGGACATCGACCTCGACAAGGGCACCGCCAGCGTCAAGCTCGAACACTCGGCCTTTGTCTATGTGTACGGCAAGGTCGGGCGCAAGGTCGACTACATGTTCACCGGCTGGTTCGCCGGCGCCATGGACCAGATTCTGGCCGCCCGCGGTAGCAAGATCCGCACCGTCGCCGAACAGGTCTACGGCGGTTCCGAAGAAGGCCACGACGATGGCCTGTTCACCGTCAAGCCGTTGTAAGCGGAGTTAAGAAAAATGGCTTTCGAAGCGATGTTCCAGCCGATCCAGATCGGCAAACTGACCATCCGCAACCGGGTGCTCAGCACCGCGCACGCCGAGGTCTACGCCACCGACGGCGGCATGACCACCGACCGCTACGTGAAGTATTACGAAGAGAAAGCCAAGGGCGGTATCGGCCTGGCGATCTGTGGCGGCTCGTCCGTGGTGGCCATCGACAGCCCGCAGGAATGGTGGAGCTCGGTGAACCTGTCCACCGACCGCATCATTCCGCACTTCCAGAATCTGGCTGATGCCATGCACAAGCACGGCGCCAAGATCATGATCCAGATTACCCACATGGGCCGCCGCTCGCGCTGGGACGGTTTCAACTGGCCGACCCTGATGTCGCCGTCGGGCATCCGTGAACCGGTGCATCGCGCCACCTGCAAGACCATCGAGCCGGAAGAGATCTGGCGGGTGATCGGCAACTACGCCCAGGCCGCGCGCCGGGCCAAGGCCGGCGGCCTGGACGGCGTCGAGCTGTCCGCCGTGCACCAGCACATGATCGACCAGTTCTGGAGCCCGCGGGTCAACAAGCGGACCGACGAATGGGGCGGCAGCTTCGAAGGCCGGATGAAGTTCGGCCTGGAAGTGCTCAAGGCAGTGCGCGCCGAAGTCGGCGACGATTTCTGCGTGGGCATGCGTATCTGCGGTGACGAGTTCCACCCGGACGGCCTGTCCCATGAGGACATGAAGCAGATCGCCAAGTATTACGACGACACCGGCATGCTCGATTTCATCGGCGTCGTGGGTTCGGGTTGCGACACCCACAACACCCTGGCCAACGTGATTCCGAACATGAGTTATCCACCGGAGCCGTTCCTGCACCTGGCCGCCGGGATCAAGGAAGTGGTCAAGGTTCCGGTGCTGCATGCGCAGAACATCAAGGACCCGAACCAGGCTACCCGTATCCTGGAAGGCGGCTATGTCGACATGGTCGGCATGACCCGCGCGCACATCGCCGACCCGCACCTGATCGCCAAGATCAAGATGGGCCAGATCGACCAGATCAAGCAGTGCGTGGGCGCCAACTACTGCATCGACCGCCAGTACCAGGGCCTGGACGTGCTGTGCATCCAGAACGCCGCGACCTCCCGTGAATACCTGGGCGTGCCGCACATCATCGAGAAATCCACCGGGCCGAAACGCAAGGTGGTGGTGGTCGGTGCCGGCCCTGCCGGCATGGAATCGGCACGGGTGGCGGCCGAACGGGGCCATGACGTGACCCTGTTCGAGAAGAAAGAGGCCATCGGCGGGCAGATCACCACCGCCGCGAAAGCGCCGCAACGCGACCAGATCGCCGGTATCACCCGCTGGTACCAGCTGGAGCTGGCACGGCTGAAGGTCGACCTGCGCCTGGGCACCGCGGCCGATGCCGAGACCATCCTCGACCTGCGTCCGGACATCGTGGTGCTGGCCGTCGGCGGGCATCCGTTCCTCGAGCAGAACGAACACTGGGGCGCCGCCGAAGGGCTGGTGGTCAGCAGCTGGGACGTGCTCGACGGCAAGGTCGCGCCGGGCAAGAACGTGCTGGTCTACGACACCATTTGCGAGTTCACCGGCATGTCGGTGGCCGACTTCCTCGCCGACAAGGGCAGCCAGGTCGAGATCGTCACCGACGACATCAAGCCGGGCGTGGCCATCGGCGGTACGTCCTTCCCGACCTACTACCGCAGCATGTACCCCAAAGAAGTGATCATGACCGGCGACATGATGCTGGAAAAGGTCTACCGCGAAGGCGACAAGCTGGTGGCGGTGCTGGAGAACGAATACACCGGCGCCAAAGAGGAGCGGGTGGTCGACCAGGTGGTGGTGGAAAACGGCGTGCGGCCTGACGAAGCGATCTACTACGCGCTCAAGGAAGGCTCGCGCAACAAGGGCCAGGTCGACGTCGAAGCGCTGTTCGCGATCAAGCCGCAGCCTTCGTTGAGCCAGGCGGGCGACGGTTATCTGCTGTTCCGCATCGGTGACTGCGTGGCGCAGCGCAACACCCACGCGGCCATCTATGACGCCCTGCGGATCTGCAAGGATTTCTAAGCGCTTGTGGATAACCCTGTAGGAGCGAGGCTTGCCCGCGAAAGCAATGGATCTGCCGACATCCACGGTGAATGTCAGCACGTCTTCGCGGGCAAGCCTCGCTCCTACAGAGGACGAGCAAGTCATCCAGGTAGTTAAGCCCGAGGTCTTTGGGAGCTCCACCATGTTGAACACCCTTCTTCCCATCCTGCTGTTCGCAGCCATCGGCCTGGCTGTCCTGGGCGCGTTGCGGCGGGTGGCCATGTGGCGCCGGGGCCGTGCGTCCAAGGTCGACCTGATCGGCGGCCTGCTGGCCATGCCCAAGCGCTACATGGTCGACCTGCACCATGTGGTGGCGCGGGACAAATACATCGCCAACACCCACGTGGCCACGGCCGGTGGCGCGGTGGCGTCCATCGTGCTGGCGATTCTGGTGCACGGTTTCGGCCTGCATAACCGCATCCTCGGCTACGCCTTGCTGCTGATGTCGGCCGTGATGTTCGTCGGCGCGATCTTCGTCTACCTGCGCCGCCGCAACCCGCCGGCGCGCCTGTCGAAAGGCCCGTGGATGCGCCTGCCGAAAAGCCTGCTGGCGTTCTCGGCGTCGTTCTTCCTGGTGACCCTGCCAGTGGCCGGGATCCTCCCGGAAAACTTCGGTGGCTGGGTACTGGCGGTGATCCTCGGCATCGGTGTGTTGTGGGGCGTGTCCGAGCTGTTTTTCGGCATGACCTGGGGCGGCCCGATGAAGCACGCCTTCGCCGGTGCCCTGCATTTGGCCTGGCACCGCCGCGCCGAACGCTTCGGTGGCGGCCGTTCCACCGGCCTCAAGCCGCTGGACCTGGAAGACCCGAATGCGCCGCTGGGCGTGGAAAAACCCAAGGATTTCACCTGGAACCAATTGCTGGGCTTCGACGCCTGCGTGCAGTGCGGTAAATGCGAAGCCGCGTGCCCGGCCTTTGCCGCCGGCCAGCCGCTGAACCCGAAAAAGCTGATCCAGGACATGGTGGTTGGCCTGGCGGGCGGTACTGACGCCAAGTTCGCTGGCAGCCCGTATCCGGGTAAACCGATTGGCGAACACAGCGGCAATCCGCACCAGCCGATCGTCAACGGCCTGGTGGACGCCGAGACCCTGTGGTCCTGCACCACTTGCCGCGCTTGCGTCGAGGAATGCCCGATGATGATCGAGCACGTCGATGCCATCGTCGACATGCGTCGTCACCTGACCCTCGAGAAGGGCGCCACCCCGAACAAGGGCGCCGAAGTCCTGGAAAACCTGATCGCCACCGACAACCCGGGCGGTTTTGCCCCGGGCGGGCGGATGAACTGGGCGGCGGACCTCAACCTGGCGCTGCTGGGCGAGAAGAAGACCACCGACGTGCTGTTCTGGGTTGGCGACGGTGCGTTCGACATGCGCAACCAGCGCACCCTGCGCGCCTTCGTCAAAGTGCTGAAAGCGGCCAAGGTCGACTTCGCGGTACTCGGCCTGGAAGAGCGCGACAGCGGCGACGTGGCCCGGCGCCTGGGCGACGAGGCGACCTTCCAGCTGCTGGCCAAGCGCAATATCCAGACCCTGGCCAAGTACAGCTTCAAGCGCATCGTCACCTGCGACCCCCACAGTTTCCATGTGCTGAAAAACGAATACGGCGCCCTCGGTGGCGACTACGTGGTGCAGCACCACAGCACCTACATGGCCGAGCTGATTACCGCTGGTGCCCTGAATCTGGGCCAGCACAAAGGCAACAGCGTGACCTATCACGACCCGTGCTACCTGGGCCGCTACAACGGCGAGTACGAGGCGCCGCGGGAAGTGCTGCGGGCGCTGGGGATCGAGGTCAAGGAAATGCAACGTTCCGGTTTCCGCTCGCGCTGCTGCGGCGGTGGCGGCGGCGCGCCGATCACCGACATCCCGGGCAAGCAGCGGATCCCCGACATGCGCATGGACGACATCCGCGAAACCGGCGCCGAGCTGGTGGCCGTGGGTTGTCCACAATGCACCGCGATGCTCGAAGGCGTGGTCGAACCACGACCGCTGATCAAGGACATTGCCGAACTGGTGGCCGACGCCTTGCTGGAAGACGCCGCGCCCGGCAAGCCGGCGACCCCGGCCAAACGTGAACCTGCGGAGGCCCACTGATGAGCGACATTATCCGCCGCGACCCGCGGGCCGAATGGATCGCCCGTAACCGCCTGCACCCGCTGCACGCGGCCATGCAGCCGGCGCAGCACAGCTGGATGGGGCCCAACGGCATCATCCGCAAGAACCCCCACGGGGTCGGTTTCATCGGCCCCAACGGCATCAAGCGCATCGACCGCAGCGGCGCCCAGCAGGGCGGGGCGGTCAAGCGCAGTGCTGCGGTCGAAGTCCAGCTGCCGCTGCATCAGGTGGCGCAGCCGGCGTTCTACATCAGCGTGGTGCCGGACATGGTCGGCGGCCGCCTGAGCAGCCACGACCGCGACCTGCTGGGCCTGGCCCATCAGCTGGCCGGCAAGGACGGCGCGGTGCTGGCGGTGGTGTTCGGCGAGCACAAGGAAAACGCCTTCGCCACGGCCGGCGTCGACCGCCTGCTGGTGCTGGAAGGCAACGAATTCAGCGGTTATGCACCGGAACAACGGGTCCAGGGCCTGCGGGCTGTGGATAACCAGTTCAGCCCGCGCCACTGGCTGCTGCCCGACAGCCGCACCGGTGGCGGCGAACTGGGCCGACGCTTTGCCGCGGCCCTGGGCGAACGCCCGGCCACGCGGGTCTGGCAGGTCAAGGACGAGCAGTGCATCGGCCGCGCCGGTGCCGGCTTGCAGGACCTGGCCCGGCCGCTGGCACGCTTGATCCTGGCCGCCGCCGAATGCGCGGAACCGGTCAGCGAAACCCGCCACGAAGCCCTGCCGGTGGAGTTATCCACAACGGTGGCGCGCAGCCTGGCGCGGATCGAAGACCTGGGCGCGGTGGCGGTGGACCCGGCGGCGATTCCCATGGCCGAGGCCGAATTCATTTTCTCCGGCGGCAACGGGGTCAAGGACTGGGAGCTTTTCCACAGGACCGCCGCGGCCCTGGGCGCCACCGAAGGCGCGTCGCGGGTGGCGGTGGACGACGGTTTCATGGCCCGCGACCGTCAGGTCGGCGCCTCGGGCACCTGGGTTACCGCCCGGGTGTACGTGGCGGTGGGGATTTCCGGGGCGATCCAGCACCTGCAGGGCATCGGTGCCTGCGACAAGGTGGTGGCGATCAACCTCGATCCGGGCTGCGACATGATCAAACGCGCCGACCTGTCGGTGATTGGCGAAAGCGCCGAGCTTCTTCAAGCCTTGATCGCGGCGGTAGAGGCCTACCGCAACGGCGCCAAGCGCGATGCGGCTTAAGGGAAGGATAGGGTTATGAGTACTAATGTGATCAGCCTGGTGTCCATCGGCGCCCACCCGACTTCCGGCCGGCCACGGCGTGCCGAGCAGGATGCGCGGGCGGTCGAGCTGGGGCTGCAACTGGCCGGGGACAGGCTGCAGGTGCTGCATGCCGGCGATATCGCCGAACCGGCCCTGCGCGCGTACCTGGGCATGGGCCTGGAACAGATGCACGTGCTGGAGCAGTCGGCCGGTGCCGACGCGCTGCCGGCGCTGACCGATTATCTGCGCGATGCCGGGGCGCAAGTGGTGCTCACCGGCAGCCAGGCGGAAACCGGCGAAGGTTCGGGCATGCTGCCGTTCCTGCTGGCGGAAAACCTCGGCTGGCCGCTGGTGGTGGGCCTGGCCCAGGTGGAATCCATCGACAGTGGCGTGGCCCTGGTGCTGCAAGCCCTGCCGCGTGGCCAGCGCCGTCGGCTGAAGGTGCGCCTGCCGTTCCTCGCCACTGTGGATAACGCCGCGCCCAAGCCACGGCAGAGTGCCTACGGCCCGGCCCGACGCGGGGTGCTGCAGGCGCGGCAGGTGGAAGTGCTCGACGATGAGTTGTTCACCAGCGCCACCCTGCAACCGGCCAAACCCCGGCCCAAGCGCCTGAAAGTGATCAAGGCCAAGAGCGGCGCCGACCGCATGAAAGCCGCGACCGCCAAGGCCAGCGGCGGTGGCGGCCAGGTGCTCAAGGGCATCAGCGCCGAAGCCGGGGCCGAGGCCATCCTCAAGCTGTTGATCGAAGAAGGTGTGGTCCGTTAGGGCCAGGCCTGTCGCTCCACCGTTATCGCCAGCAAGCTTCGCTCCTATAGGGGCGCGGCTTGCTTGTGACTGATTCCCCTCCTGCATCCACGGTTACCCACAATCCCTGTGCGCGCCTCTGTGGATAAGATGTTCGTCCCTCTCTGCAAGCCTCGCCAATCAAGCGCTGCAGCGCGTTGTACGAAAAATGATCAAGCTAAGTCGAGGTTTTTCCGAAGGTTTTTCTGTGGATAAGGAATTCCCTCGCTCCTCTGCTGCTGCCGACTTGCCCCCAAAGTCTGTTGGCCTCTTTGTGGATAAGATGTTCGCTGTCCGCTGAGAGCCATATAAACAGCGGTCTGCAAGGGGTTGGTCAAAAAATAGGCAAATCCGGGGTTTTGCCTTGCCGGCGGTACTGAAGCCTCGATATTTCGCGCTATTCGGCGGTTTTCCACAGCCCGATGCCTTTCACTGCGAAGTTGCCCCCAAAGTCTGTTGGCGCTTCTGTGGATAAGGTGTTCGCCTTCGTCTATGGCCCTTTAAATACGTGGCTTACAGGCTGATGATCAAAAAACGATCAAAGCTGTATGGAAAAGGCCTTTCTGGATAAGTCACGGATTTTCTTCAGGTTCTGACAATGAATCAGCTGGCTGAAAGCCGAGTTGCCCACATTTGCTGTGGGTGGAGATGTGGATAACTTGTTCGCGGAAGGCTGGGGGCCTTGTCGGCCATGGCCGGGAAGGGGGTAGATCAGATTTTGTACAGCGACTTCGTCCTGGTAGGAGCGAAGCTTGCTCGCGATGAACGATAACCCGGTGTGTCAGATGCACCGTGTCGCGGTCATCGCGAGCAAGGACTCGGGGTCAGCCGTGAACCGGCACGCCCTTGAGGTACGGAGCCGGTTCGGCGCCGAGGTTGCTCAGCATGCGCTCGCTGTACCAGTCCACGAAGTTGACCACGCCGAACTCGTAGGTCTTGGAGTACGGGCCTGGCTGGTAGGCCGTGGAGTTGATGCCACGCTGGTTCTCTTCGGCCAGGCGACGGTCCTGGTCGTTGGTGGCGTCCCACACCTGGCGCATACGCTCGACGTCGTAGTCCACGCCTTCGACCGCGTCCTTGTGCACCAGCCACTTGGTGGTGACCATGGTTTCCTGGGCGCTGATCGGCCACACGGTGAACACGATGATGTGGTCGCCCATGCAGTGGTTCCACGAGTGCGGCAGGTGCAGGATGCGCATCGAGCCCAGGTCCGGGTTCTTGATCCGGCCCATCAGCTTGGCGCAGCCCTGCTTGCCGTCCATGGTCATGGACACGGTGCCCTTGAGCAGCGGCATGCGCACGATGCGGTTACGCAGGCCGAAGCTGGCGTGGGCGTAAGGGATCTTCTCGGCTTCCCAGGCGGTGGCGCAGGCGCTCACGTGGTCCTTGAACGCCTGGTCGGCGCGCGGGTCGGTGACGTCGTCCCACTCCAGCAGGGTTTTCAGCAACTCCGGGTGCGAACCGCCGCAGTGGTAGCACTCGCGGTTGTTCTCCAGCACCAGCTTCCAGTTGGCCTTTTCCATCAAGGTGGTTTGCACCGCCACCTTGGTGTTCTCCATGTCGTAGGGTTCCATGTAGTGCGTCAGGGTCGCCAGGAAGTCATCGATGGCCGGCGGGTTTTCCGCGAGGCTGATGAAGATGTAGCCACCGGCGGTCTTCACGTTCACCGGCTTGAGGCCGTACTGCTTCATGTCGAAGTCGGCGCCCATCTCAGTGCCGGCGAACAGCAGGCGGCCGTCCAGCTCGTAGGTCCACTGGTGGTAGTGGCAGACCAGCTTGGCGACCTTGCCCTTATCGCTGGTGCACAGGCGCGAACCGCGGTGGCGGCAGACGTTGTGGAAGGCATGGACCACGCCGTCGGCGCCACGGATCACGATGATCGGGTTCTTGCCGACCTGCAGGGTCATGTAGTTGCCCTTGGTCGGAATCTCGCAGGTCATGCCGGCGATCAGCCATTCCTTCTGGAAGATCTCCTGCATGTCGATATCGAACAGGCGCTCGTCGCAATAGAACGGCTGCGGCAGGGAAAAGGTCCGCTCGCGTTCTTGGAGCATTTGTGCGGTGGCCTTGCGTGCGGGTTCCAGCGGATCGCCCAGGCTCAGGGTTGCGGTGACGTCCATCGTTTTGGTCCTCATGGCCATCTGTGTGGCCGGCGAAAGTGACTACGGTTGCTACGCAAGGCTGAAAGAAAATCAGCGGTTATCAGTTGAGGCGAGTGTGGGGCCGGCGCGGTCCAGAACCTTATCCATGGGCGACATGGCCCAATCTGTTCCCGACGCGCAAGCCCCGGTGGTTGGGGGCTGGTCGCGATAAGTATGTGAATGTCGCAGATAGGTAAATGGGTGTTTATGGGCCTGCGCACAATCGCCACCATAAAGGCCGGCAGTCGGCCGTGGAGATCAGCATGTCCAACAACTTCCTGAACCCGGTAACCACCCAGACCTGGGCCAATGGCCGACACATCGTCCGTTGCGTCAAAGTCATCCAGGAAACCTGGGACGTGCGCACCTTCTGTTTCATGGCCGACCAGCCGATCATGTTCTTCTTCAAGCCGGGGCAGTTCGTCACCCTGGAGCTGGAGATCGAAGGCCAGCCGATCATGCGTTCCTACACCATTTCCAGCTCGCCCTCGGTGCCCTACAGCTTCTCGGTGACCATCAAGCGCGTCCCTGGCGGCAAGGTGTCCAACTGGCTGCACGACACCCTGCACGAAGGCCAGGAGCTGGCGGTGCACGGGCCGGTGGGGCTGTTCAACGCCATCGACTTCCCGAGCCCGAAAGTCCTCTACCTCAGCGGCGGCGTCGGCATCACCCCGGTGATGTCCATGGCGCGCTGGTTCTACGACACCAACGGCAATGTCGACATGGTGTTTATCCACAGCGCGCGCTCGCCGAAGGACATCATTTATCACCGCGAGCTGGAGCACATGGCATCGCGGATCGACAACTTCAGCCTGCACCTGATCTGCGAGAAACATGGCCTGGGCGAGCCCTGGGCCGGTTATCGCGGCTACCTGAACCACAAGATGCTGGAGCTGATGGCGCCGGACTTCCTCGAGCGCGAGGTGTTCTGCTGCGGCCCGACCCCTTACATGAACGCGGTCAAGCGCCTGCTCGAGGCCAGTGGCTTCGACATGTCGCGCTACCACGAGGAATCCTTCGGCGCGACGCCACCGGAAGCCCGTGCCGACGCCGTGGAACAGGCCGAACAGGCCGCCGAGGCGCCGGAAATCGACGTCGCCGACCTGCACCAGGTGGAGTTCACCGCTTCCGGCAAGAGCATCCGCGTGGCGCCGGGCGAGACCGTCCACGCCGCCGCGGCCAAGCTTGGCCTGATGATCCCCAAGGCCTGCGGCATGGGCATCTGCGGCACCTGCAAGGTGCTCAAGCTGGGCGGTGAAGTGGAGATGGACCACAACGGTGGCATCACCGAGGAAGACGAAGCCGAAGGCTACATCCTGTCCTGCTGCAGCGTGCCGAAGGGGGATGTGCGGGTCGAGTATTGAGCGAACGTTTCCGGTCCCGGGCGTGGCTTGGGATCGCGTTATCGTTCATCGCGAGCAAGCTCGCTCCTACAGGTTCTGCACCTGACCTGTAGGAGCGAGCTTGCTCGCGATTGGCGCCCTGCGTTTTTTCAATCGATAAACAGATCCGTCATCAGCGCTTCGCTGCTGTCGGGATCGAAGCGGTAATGGGCGAAATCGCTCACCCCCTGTTCGCGCAGTATTTCCTCGTCAATCAGCAAGCGCCCGGTGATGCGGCGCTGGCTGCTGGAGAGGATCGCATGAGCCGCGTCGGCCATGATCGCAGGCGTGCGCGCATGCTTGAACGACTCGCGCGAACCCAGCTGGAACTCGATGGCGGCGGTGGCGATCATGGTCTGCGGCCACAGCGAGTTGACGCTGATGCCGTAGTTCTTGAATTCCTCGCTCATGCCCAGGGTCAGCATGCTCATGCCGTATTTGGTCACGGTGTAGGGGCTGTACTGGGCGAACCATTTGCTCGCCAGGTTCAGCGGCGGCGACAGGTTGAGAATGTGGCCGCCGCTGCTTTTCAGGTAGGGCAGGGCCGCCTGGCTGCACAGCAGCACGGCGCGGGTGTTGATCTGGTGCATCAGGTCGAAGCGCTTGAGCTCGATGTGTTGCACCCCGGTCAGCTTGATTGCCCCCGCATTGTTGACCAGCGCATCGATGCCGCCGAACTGCTCGGCGGCCTTGGCCAGGGCCTGGCGCACCACCTCTTCGTCACGCACGTCCACTTGCAGGGCCAGGGCCTTGCCCCCCAGCGCCTCGACCTCGCGGGCCACGCTGAAGATGGTACCGGGCAGCTTGGGATGAGGGTCGGCGCTTTTCGCCGCGATCACGATATTGGCCCCGTCCCGCGCCGCCCGCAGGGCGATCTCGCGGCCGATGCCACGACTGGCGCCGGTGATGAACAGGGTCTTGCCTTGTAAGGACATGGAGACGCTCCTGATTATTGTCGTTATCCGAGCGGGTACAGCGGCTCGCCAGTCAATCTAGTTCATGTCTGGCGCGTGTGCGGGGCGGGGGCGAAAAGGCGCTGGGCCGCGGGCCTTGCCCGCGGCAGGGGGAGGACTCAGTACAGCGCCGGACGGCGATCCAGGTGCACGTGGTTATGGGCGCTGATGTGTTTGTGCCGGGCGTCCGCCAGGGGCAGCTCCGCCAGCAGCAGTTGCTGCTGGGGATGACGGGCGCTGCCGGCCAGCGGATAACCGTCGGCGTCGACGATCAGCGAGCCGCCGACCCAGGCCACGCCACGCTCGTCGCCGCAGCGGTCGCAGGCGGCGATGAACATGCGGTTGACCGCGGCGTTGGCCTGGACCCGGACCATTTCCGCCGGGCGTTCGCCCGCGGGGCGCGGCCCGTCCGGCCAGTTGACCGGGGCACAGAGCAGGGCGGCGCCGGCCAGCGCGGGCAGGCGCACCCATTCCGGGAACTCCAGGTCGTAGCAGATCAGCATCGCGATCGCGCCAAAACGGGTCTCGACCACCGGTGGCGGCTGGTCGCCGACCGTGAATACCAGCTTCTCCCGGTCCCACAGATGGGCCTTGCGATACACCGTCACCCGCCCTTCGGGCTCGACCAGCGCGGCGCTGTTGGCCACTTGCCCGGCATTCAGGCGCTCGCAGAAGCCGCCGACGATCACCACCTGCAGTTCCGCAGCCAGGGCCTTCCACAGGGTCAATGTCGGCCCGTCGAGGGGCTCGGACAGCGCCAGCGCCTCTTGCCGGTCGGCGAACACATAGCCGCTTTGCACCAGTTCCGGCAGCACCACCACCTGGGCGCCCTCGGCGGCGGCCTCGCGAATGGCCCGCTGGCCCAGGTCGCGGTTGTAGTCGAGCTCGCCCACTCGTGGGGCGAGCTGTTGACAGGCGACTTTCAGGGTAGGCAGTCCAGTCATTGGCCGGCTCCTTCCAGTTGGCGTTCGCTGGCCTGGATCGCCAGGCGCTCGGCGTCCAGGTCCAGGCCGCGGGTCAGCGCCCAGTAGGCCACGCCGGCCACGGCCAGGCCGATGACAAAGGCAATGTCCGCGCCCTCCAGCGCCCGGGAAACCGGGCCCTGGTAGAAGCTCAGGGACATGAACGGAATCATCGCGATCAGGCCGAGGAAATAGGCGACCAGCCCGGGCATGGCCCAGCGGCCATAGATGCCGGACGGGTTGAAGATGTCGCTGATGGCGTAGTGACCTTTGCGCACCACGTAGAAGTCCGCCAGGTTGACCGCGGTCCAGGGCACCAGGAAATACAGCATCAGCAGCACGAAGGTGTTGAAGCTCGCCAGGTAGCTGTCGGGGATGTTCATGGCGATCAGGAAAATCACCACCGCCACCAGGGCAATGCCCACCACCCGGCTCTTGAGGTTCGGCTGGATCTGCAGGAAACCGTCGATGGCACTGATGCCGGTGAGCATCGCGCCGTAGCAGTTGACCGCCATGATGCCGACCAGGGCGGGCACGGCGATCAGCACGGTAAAGGTGCCGAAGCCCGGGATCATCTGGTTGCCGACTTCGCGGACGCTGCCGATGGCGTCCGGGGACGGCAGGGCGGACGCCAGGAAGGCGCCCAGGGACATCAGCCACAGCGCCGAACCCGCGGCGCCCAGGTAGGTCCAGAAAATCACCTGGCGCGACGAGGTCTTGTGCGGCAGGTAGCGCGAGTAATCCGAGACATACACCGAGTAGCTGATCTGGTAGCCGGCGGCCGCCGACAGCTGGATCAGGAAGGCCGACCAGGAAAAATGCGCGTCGGCCACGGCGGCATCGGCCTGCAGGGTCATCAGCGCGCTGACGGTCAGTACGCTGAACACGCTGATCATGATGTAGGTCAGCCAGCGCTGCACGGCGTGCAGCAGGTCATGGCCGACCACGGCGATGATCACCGCGAGGATGATCATCAGGCTGTACCAGGGCGCCCGCGCGCCGGGTACCACAGTGTTGATCGCATCGGTGGCGAGGATCACGTTGAACACATTGAAGCCGATGTAGACGAAGACCACGGCGGTGAACGGCACGATGGCGCCGCGCAGGCCGAATTGCGCCCGCGACTGGATCATCTGCGGCAGGCCCATGCGGGGTCCCTGGTTGGCGTGGAAGGCCATGCAGAAGGTGCCCAGGCAGACGCCGAGGACGATGGCCAGGATCGAGTAGTGCAGGCTCAGGCCGAGGGCGGCGCCGGTGAAGCCGGTGACCATGGTGGTCAGGACGAAGTTGCCGGTGAACCAGAACGGTCCCTGGTGCCAGACCTTGCCGTGGCGCTCGTGGCGCGGCACGTAGTCGATGGAGCGGGTTTCGATCTTGAGGCTGGGTGACGGGGCTTTTTCCGTTGCCGCGGGCAGGCTGGTCATGGGGTATTGCCTTGTTTTTATAAATTGACCCCGGAGTCTCGGATATACGCCTGTGATGTTGAATCAGTGGAGGGAAATAATCAGTTCAGGAATCTGTGAACTGATGTCACGCAGCGCCGGCCCGCCGCTCCTGGTCGCGACAGGAAGCAGCGGGCCGGCGAAGGCGCTTAGCCGGCCATGACCTGGCGAATGTCCGCGGCCAGTTCGCGGACCCGCGCTTCTTCGGTGTCCCACGAGCACATGAAGCGCGCGCCGCCTTTACCGATGAAGGTGTAGAAGCGCCAGCCCCGGGCGGTCAGTGCGGCGATGGCCGGTTCCGAGAGTTGCAGGAACACGCCGTTGGCCTGCACCGGGAACATCAGCTCCACCCCAGGAATGTCCGCCACCAGCTCGGCCAGCAACTGCGCGCAATGGTTGGCGTGGCGGGCGTATTTGAGCCAGGCGTCGTTTTCCAGCAGGCCGACCCAGGGCGCCGACAGAAAACGCATCTTCGAGGCCAACTGGCCGGCCTGTTTGCAGCGGTAGTCGAAGTCTTCGGCCAGCTTGTGGTTGAAGAACAGGATCGCCTCGCCCACCGCCATGCCGTTTTTCGTGCCGCCGAAGCACAGCACGTCGACCCCGGCTTTCCAGGTCAGGTCGGCGGGCGAGCAGCCGAGGAAGGCGCAGGCGTTGGAGAACCGCGCGCCGTCCATGTGCAGGTTCAGCCCCAGCTCCTTGCAGGTGGCGCTGATGGCGCGGATTTCTTCCGGGGTGTAGACGCTGCCGACTTCGGTGGCCTGGGTCAGGGTCACCACCCGTGGCTTGGGATAGTGGATGTCCTGGCGCTTGAGGGCGATGTCGCGGATCGAGTCCGGGGTCAGCTTGCCGTTCTCGGTGCCGGCGATCAGCAGCTTGGAACCGTTGGAGAAGAATTCCGGAGCGCCGCATTCGTCGGTTTCGACGTGGGCGGTTTCCGAGCAGATGACGCTGTGGTAACTCTGGCACAGCGACGACAGGGCCAGGGAGTTGGCGGCGGTGCCGTTGAAAGCGAAGAACACCTCGCAGTCGGTCTCGAACAGTTTGCGGAAATAATCGGCGGCGCGTGCGGTCCACTGGTCGTCGCCGTAGGCGCGTTCGTGGCCGCGATTGGCCTGTTCCATGGCCGCCCAGGCCTCGGGGCAAATGCCGGAATAGTTGTCGCTGGCGAATTGTTGGCTCTTGTCGGTCATGGCCGTCTTCCGTGCTAAGGGTCCGAAAGGGGAGTCCTTCGATAAAGGGCTCCGGATAAGGCGCTCCTGGGTAAGGAGCCCTTGGGTAAAGCGTTTGCAACGAGGTCTGGGCCAGCAGGACAGCGCAGGCCTCGCAGAGATCGGTGGAGCGCCACTTTACCCAAGATTGACGGGGGAGCACACGCTCTGTTTATGGGTGAAAAATGCACAGGCCATGAGGATATATGCCAGACCCGATGCTGACCCCGCTGGCCGCCCGGCGCGATGGCGCCCTGGACCTGCTCAAGTGGCTGGCGCTGCTTTGCATGGTGCTCGATCACCTGCGCTACGTCGGCTGGAACCTCGATCTGCTGTATGTGCCCGGGCGCCTGGCGTTTCCCTGGTTCTGCCTGGCGCTGGCGGCCAATGTGGCGCGGGCCGGCGCGGTGGAGCGCGAGGGTGCGGGGCAATGGCGTTACCTGGGCTGGCTGCTGCTGTTCAGCCTGCTCAGCGAAGTGCCGTACCGGCTGTACATTCCCGACCCCGACACCCTGAATGTGCTGCCGACCCTGGCCCTGGGCCTGCTGGTGGCCCGTGCCTGGCAGCGCCGCGGTGGCCTGGCGCTGTGGCTGGGGATCGTCGCGGCCTTGCTGGGCGGGCTGTTCGACCGCTACCTGATGTTCGGCCTGTTTGGCGTATTGCTGCCGCTGGCGCTGTTAATAGTGCTGCAGCGCCGCTGGTACTGGGCGCTGCTGCCGGGGTTGCTGTGCCTGGCGGCCAATCAGTGGGAAAGCCTGCTGCCGGCGGCGCGCCAGGGCAACCAGGTGGCGGCCTGGGCCTTGGTCACCTGCGTATTGGCGCCGTGGCTGGGGCTGGCGATCCTGCGGCGGTTGCGCGGTTTTTCGCCGCCACCGATGCGGCGCTGGGCCTATCTCCTGTATCCCGGGCATTTTCTCCTGCTGCTGGCGCTGCGCAATCTCCTGGCCTGATGGCGAGCATTGTCGCTGCGGCTACAGGGGCGACGTGCGCGCAGGAAACCTGCAGCGCCACTGGTCGGCACCAGCGGCTTGCGGTCCGGGGCAAGCCGTGGATATAGAGCCTTCGGCTTGTGGCGCCGGGAAGCATTTGTCTCTCTGCGCCAGGCCATGTCGTAAACGCACCTTTGCGTGGCGTCCATAGGCATTTGACCGGTCAGCGCCGGTCATACCATCGCATCCAAAGGGCACTACCGCAGGGTACGTGCCTCACCGAGACGAAAGGCGCACCGCCGCCGCTGGGAGAGACGCGATGTTCAGCAAGCAAGACCAAATCCAGGGTTATGACGATGCACTGCTGGCGGCCATGAATGCCGAGGAGCAACGTCAGGAAGATCACATCGAGCTGATCGCGTCGGAGAACTACACCAGCAAGCGCGTGATGCAAGCGCAAGGCAGCGGCCTGACCAACAAGTACGCCGAAGGTTATCCGGGCAAGCGTTACTACGGTGGCTGCGAGCACGTGGACAAGGTCGAGGCCCTGGCCATCGAGCGCGCCAAGCAACTGTTCGGCGCCGACTACGCCAACGTCCAGCCGCACTCCGGTTCCTCGGCCAACAGCGCCGTGTACCTGGCCCTGCTGCAAGCCGGCGACACCATCCTGGGCATGAGCCTGGCCCATGGCGGCCACCTGACCCACGGCGCCAAGGTGTCGTCCTCGGGCAAGCTGTACAACGCCGTGCAGTACGGCATCGATACCAATACCGGGCTGATCGACTACGACGAAGTCGAGCGCCTGGCCGTCGAGCACAAGCCGAAGATGATCGTCGCTGGCTTCTCGGCCTATTCCAAGACCCTCGACTTCCCACGCTTCCGCCAGATCGCGGATAAGGTCGGCGCGCTGCTGTTCGTCGACATGGCTCACGTCGCCGGTCTGGTCGCCGCTGGCCTGTACCCGAACCCGCTGCCTTACGCCGACGTGGTCACCACCACCACCCACAAGACCCTGCGCGGTCCGCGTGGCGGCCTGATCCTGGCCAAGGCCAACGAAGAAATCGAGAAGAAGCTCAACGCCGCGGTATTCCCTGGCGCCCAGGGCGGCCCGCTGATGCACGTGATCGCCGGCAAGGCGGTGTGCTTCAAGGAAGCGCTGGAGCCTGGCTTCAAGGCCTACCAGCAGCAAGTGATCGAGAACGCCCAGGCCATGGCCGGCGTATTTATCAAACGCGGCTACGATGTAGTGTCCGGCGGCACCGACAACCACCTGTTCCTGGTCAGCCTGATCCGTCAGGGCCTCACCGGCAAGGATGCGGACGCCGCCCTGGGCCGCGCCCACATCACCGTGAACAAGAACGCTGTCCCGAACGATCCACAGTCGCCGTTCGTGACCTCCGGCCTGCGTATCGGCACCCCGGCGGTGACCACCCGCGGCTTCAAGGTTACCCAGTGCGTGGAGCTGGCCGGCTGGATCTGCGACATCCTCGACCACCTCGGCGACGCCGATGTCGAGGCCAATGTCGCTCGTCAGGTATCGGCCCTGTGCGCGGACTTCCCGGTTTATCGCTGAGTGCGGTTTTGGAGTAAATGACTATGCAACGCTACTCGGGCTTCGGCCTCTTCAAGCACTCCCTCAGCCACCATGAAAACTGGCAGCGCATGTGGCGCACGCCGACCCCGAAAAAGGTCTACGACGTGGTCATCGTCGGCGGTGGCGGGCATGGCCTGGCGACCGCCTACTACCTGGCCAAGGAGCACGGCATCACCAACGTCGCCGTGGTCGAGAAAGGCTGGCTGGGCGGCGGTAATACCGCGCGCAACACCACCATCGTGCGTTCCAACTACCTGTGGGACGAGTCGGCGCACCTGTACGAACACGCGATGAAACTGTGGGAAGGCCTGTCCCAGGACCTCAACTACAACGTGATGTTCTCCCAGCGCGGCGTCTACAACCTGTGCCACACCCTGCAGGACATCCGCGATTCCGAGCGTCGGGTCAGCGCCAACCGCCTCAACGGCGTGGACGGCGAGCTGCTCAACGCCAAGCAGGTGGCGGACGAGATTCCGTACCTGGACTGCTCCAAGAACACCCGCTACCCGGTGATGGGCGCCACCGTCCAGCGCCGTGGCGGCGTGGCCCGCCACGACGCCGTGGCCTGGGGCTTCGCCCGTGCCGCCGACGCCCTGGGCGTGGACCTGATCCAGCAGACCGAAGTGATCGGCTTCCGCAAGGAAAACGGTGTGTGCATCGGCGTGGAAACCAACAAGGGTTTCATCGGCGCCAAGCGCGTCGGCGTGGTCACCGCCGGTAACTCCGGGCACATGGCCAAGCTCGCGGGCTTTCGCCTGCCGATCGAATCGCACCCGCTGCAAGCACTGGTGTCCGAGCCGATCAAGCCGATCATCGACAGCGTGATCATGTCCAACGCGGTGCACGGTTACATCAGCCAGTCCGACAAGGGCGACCTGGTGATCGGCGCCGGTATCGACGGCTGGGTCGGCTACGGCCAGCGCGGTTCGTACCCGGTGATCGAACACACCATCCAGGCCATCGTCGAGATGTTCCCGATCCTTTCGCGGGTGCGCATGAACCGCCAATGGGGCGGCATCGTCGACACCACCCCGGACGCCTGCCCGATCATCTCCAAGACTCCGGTGCCGAACATGTTCTTCAACTGCGGTTGGGGTACCGGCGGCTTCAAGGCCACCCCGGGTTCGGGCAACGTATTCGCCGCGAGCCTGGCCAAGGGTGAAATGCACCCGCTGGCCGCACCTTTCTCCATCGACCGTTTCCACAACGGTGCGCTGATCGACGAACACGGCGCTGCAGCTGTCGCCCACTAACAAAGGCCTCATGAAAACTACTGCGCTCGGCAATACGGCGTTAAAAACAGGCTCGAAATGCTCACTTAGTAAACTAAGCTCCGCTTTCTCCCCTGTTTTTGCCTTGTCTTGCCTTCGCTCGCTACGTTTTCAAGAGGCTTGATAGGAGAAATCCCTATGTTGCACATCTTCTGTCCTCACTGCGGCGAACTGCGCTCCGAAGAGGAATTCCATTCGTCCGGCCAAGCGCATATCCCGCGTCCGCTGGATCCGAACAACTGCACCGACGAGGAGTGGGGCAACTACATGTTCTTCCGCGATAACCCTCGCGGTCTGCACCACGAGCTGTGGATCCACGCCGCCGGCTGCCGTCAGTACTTCAACGCCACCCGCGACACCGTGACCTACGAGATTCTCGAAACCTACAAGATCGGTACCAAGCCGCAATTCACCGACAAGACCGATAGCCCGAAAGCGGCCACGCAGGCTCTGGGAGAGAAGGTATGAGCCAGTCCAATCGCCTGTCCAACGGCGGACGCATCGACCGCAACAAAGTCCTCAGCTTCACCTTCAACGGCCAGACCTACAAAGGCTTCGAAGGCGACACCCTGGCCGCTGCCCTGCTGGCCAACGGCGTGGACATCATCGGTCGCAGCTTCAAGTATTCCCGGCCGCGCGGCATCTTCGCCGCCGGTGCCGAAGAGCCGAACGCGGTGCTGCAGATCGGCGCCACCGAAGCCACCCAGATTCCTAACGTGCGCGCCACCCAACAGGCGCTGTACCAGGGCCTGGTCGCCACCAGCACCAACGGCTGGCCGAGCGTCAACAACGACATGATGGGGATTCTCGGCAAGGTCGGCGGCAAGCTGATGCCGCCGGGCTTCTACTACAAAACCTTCATGTACCCGCAATCGTTCTGGATGACCTACGAGAAGTACATCCGCAAGGCCGCGGGCCTGGGTCGCTCGCCGACCGAGAACGATCCGGACACCTACGACTACATGAACCAGCACTGCGACGTGCTGATCGTCGGCGCCGGCCCGGCCGGCCTGGCCGCGGCCCTGGCTGCCGCGCGCAGCGGTGCGCGGGTGATCCTCGCCGACGAGCAGGAAGAATTCGGCGGCAGCCTGCTGGACAGCCGCGAAAGCCTGGACGGCAAGCCGGCGGCCGAGTGGGTCGCCACCGTGGTCGCCGAGCTGAAGTCGCTGCCGGACGTGACCCTGCTGCCACGAGCCACCGTGAACGGCTACCACGACCATAACTTCCTGACCATTCACGAGCGCCTGACCGACCACCTCGGCGATCGCGCGCCGATCGGCCAGGTACGCCAGCGCATCCACCGGGTGCGCGCCAAGCGCGTGGTGCTGGCCACCGGCGCCTGCGAGCGTCCGCTGGTCTACGGCAACAACGACGTGCCGGGCAACATGCTGGCCGGCGCGGTTTCGGTCTACGTGCGCCGCTACGGCGTGGCGCCGGGCAAGAAGCTGGTGCTGAGCACCAACAACGACCATGCCTACCGTGTGGCCCTGGACTGGCTCGACGCCAGCCTGCAAGTGGTGGCCATCGCCGATGCCCGTCACAACCCACGCGGCGCGCTGGTGGAAGAAGCCCGCGCCAAGGGCATTCGCATCCTCACTTCCAGTGCGGTGATCGAAGCCCGTGGCAGCAAGCATGTGACTGGCGCCCGCGTCGCAGCGATCGACGTCAAGGCGCACAAAGTCACCAGCCCGGGCGAGTGGCTGGACTGCGACCTGATTGCCAGCTCCGGCGGCTACAGCCCGGTGGTGCACCTGGCGTCGCACCTGGGCGGCAAGCCGATCTGGCGTGAAGACATCCTCGGTTTCGTACCGGGCGAAGCACCGCAGAAACGCGTGTGCGTCGGCGGCATCAACGGCGTCTACAGCCTCGGCGATTCCCTGGCCGACGGTTTCGAAGGTGGCGTGCGCGCGGCCAGCGAAGCGGGTTTCAAGGCCGTGGAAGCGGTCCTGCCCAAGGCCCTGAGCCGTCTGGAAGAACCGACCTTGGCGCTGTTCCAGGTGCCCCATGAAAAGGGCACCGCGCGGGCACCCAAGCAGTTCGTCGACCTGCAGAACGACGTCACCGCCGCCGCCATCGAACTGGCGACCCGCGAGGGCTTCGAGTCGGTCGAGCACGTCAAGCGCTACACCGCGCTGGGCTTCGGTACCGATCAGGGCAAGCTCGGCAACGTCAACGGCCTGGCCATCGCGGCCCGTTCGCTGAACGTGAGCATCCCGCAGATGGGCACCACCATGTTCCGTCCGAACTACACGCCGGTAACTTTCGGCGCCGTGGCCGGTCGTCACTGCGGGCACATCTTCGAGCCGGTACGCTTCACCGCGCTGCACGCGTGGCACGTGAAGAACGGCGCCGAGTTCGAGGACGTCGGCCAGTGGAAGCGCCCTTGGTACTTCCCGAAGAACGGCGAAGACCTGCACGCCGCGGTCAAGCGCGAGTGCAAGGCGGTGCGTGACAGCGTCGGCCTGCTCGACGCCTCGACCCTGGGCAAGATCGATATCCAGGGCCCGGACGCCCGTGAGTTCCTCAACCGCATCTACACCAACGCCTGGACCAAGCTCGACGTGGGCAAGGCGCGCTACGGCCTGATGTGCAAGGAAGACGGCATGGTCTTCGACGACGGCGTGACCGCCTGCGTCGGCGAGAACCATTTCATCATGACCACCACCACCGGTGGCGCCGCGCGCGTCCTGCAATGGCTGGAGATCTATCAGCAGACCGAATGGCCGGACCTCAAGGTGTACTTCACCTCGGTCACCGACCACTGGGCGACCATGACCCTGTCCGGGCCGAACAGCCGCAAGCTGCTCAGCGAAGTCACCGACATCGACCTGGACAAGGACGGCTTCCCGTTCATGACCTGGAAAGAAGGCCTGGTGGGCGGCGTGCCGGCGCGGGTGTTCCGTATCTCCTTCACCGGCGAGCTGTCGTACGAAGTCAACGTCCAGGCCGACTACGCCATGGGCGTGCTGGAGCAGATCGTCGAGGCTGGCAAGAAGTACAACCTGACCCCGTACGGCACCGAAACCATGCACGTACTGCGGGCCGAGAAGGGCTTCATCATCGTCGGCCAGGACACTGACGGCTCGATGACCCCGGACGACCTGAACATGGGCTGGTGCGTCGGTCGTACCAAGCCGTTCTCGTGGATCGGCTGGCGTGGCATGAACCGCGAAGACTGTGTGCGCGACCAGCGCAAGCAGCTGGTGGGCCTGAAGCCGATCGACCCGAACCAGTGGCTGCCGGAAGGCGCGCAACTGGTGTTCAACACCAAGCAGGCGATCCCGATGAGCATGGTCGGTCACGTGACCTCCAGCTATGCCCACAACTCCCTGGGTTATTCGTTTGCCATGGGTGTGGTCAAGGGCGGCCTGAAGCGGATGGGCGAGCGGGTATTCGCGCCATTGGCCGACGGCACGGTGATCGAGGCGGAAATCGTTTCTTCGGTGTTCTTCGATCCGAAAGGCGATCGCCAGAACGTTTAACCCTACAACCTTGTAGGAGCGAGGCTTGCCCGCGATAGGCATCACGCGGTGCCTCAGACAGACCGCGACGTATTCATCGCGGGCAAGCTCCGCTCCTACGGGTGTGATGCAAGAATTTGAAGACAGGTGCTCTATGACCGCAGTCAACGTTTACCAACAGCGCCCGACCACTGGCGCCAAAGCCGAGTCGTCGCTGCACCATGCCGACCTCGCCAGCCTGGTGGGCAAGGGCCGCAAGAACGCAGGCGTGACCCTGCGCGAGAAGAAACTCCTCGGCCACCTGACCATCCGTGGCGATGCCCATGACCCGGCCTTCGCTTCCGGCGTGCACAAGGCCCTGGGCCTGGAACTGCCGGTGGCCCTGACCGTGGTTGCCAAGGGCGAAACCAGCCTGCAGTGGATGGGGCCGGACGAATGGTTGCTGGTGGTGCCGAGCGGTGAAGAATTCGCCGCCGAGAAAAAACTGCGCGAAGCGCTGGGTGACCTGCATATCCAGATCGTCAACGTCAGCGGCGGCCAGCAAATCCTCGAGCTGTCCGGCCCGAACGTGCGCCAAGTGCTGATGAAGTCCACCAGCTACGACGTGCACCCCAACAACTTCCCGGTGGGCAAGGCCGTCGGCACCGTGTTCGCCAAGTCGCAACTGGTGATCCGCCGCATGGGCGAAGACACCTGGGAACTGGTGATCCGCCGCAGCTTCTCCGATTACTGGTGGTTGTGGCTGCAGGATGCCGCCGCCGAATACGGCCTCAGCGTTCAGGCCTGACGCGAATCCCTGTAGCCGCTGCCGCAGGCTGCGATCGACCCCGCAGGGGGCGTCGCTCTTGAGGGCGCTGGAAGGTCCTTCGGACCTTATCGCAGCCTTCGGCAGCGGCTACAGGGATGTGCCGCTTCACCGAGAGATCAATGAACAGGAGTCACCCCGCATGAGCCGCGCACCCGATACCTGGATTCTGACTGCCGACTGCCCCAGCGTGCTCGGCACGGTGGATGCGGTGACCCGCTTTCTGTTCGAGCAGGGCTGCTATGTCACCGAGCACCATTCGTTCGATGACCGGCTTTCGGCGCGTTTTTTCATTCGTGTGGAATTCCGCCAGCCCGAGGATTTCAACGAGCAGGGCCTGCGCGACGGTCTGGCCGAGCGCGCCCGGGCTTTCGACATGAACGTCGAACTGACCCCGCCGCAGCATCGGCCGAAAGTGGTGATCATGGTCTCCAAGGCCGATCACTGCCTCAACGACCTGCTCTACCGCCAGCGCATCGGCCAGCTGGCGATGGACGTGGTGGCGGTGGTGTCCAACCATCCGGACCTCAAGCCCCTGGCCGACTGGCACCAGATCCCGTACTACCACTTCCCCCTGGACCCCAACGACAAACCGTCCCAGGAGCGTCAGGTGTGGCAGGTGATCGAGGAGTCCGGCGCCGAACTGGTGATCCTTGCGCGCTACATGCAAGTGCTGTCGCCGGAGCTGTGCCGCAAGCTCGATGGCAAGGCGATCAACATCCACCACTCCCTGCTGCCCGGTTTCAAGGGCGCCAAGCCTTATCACCAGGCCTACAACAAGGGCGTGAAACTGGTGGGCGCCACCGCGCACTACATCAACAACGACCTGGACGAAGGCCCGATCATCGCCCAGGGCGTGGAAGTGGTGGACCACAGTCACTACCCCGAGGACCTGATCGCCAAGGGGCGCGATATCGAGGGCCTGACCCTGGCGCGGGCCGTGGGTTATCACATCGAACGGCGGGTGTTCCTCAACGCCAACAGGACGGTAGTGCTTTAACACAGGCCGCTGCGCGGCCATCGCGGGCAAGCCTCGCTCCTACAGATGCACGCAATCCTTTGTAGGAGCGAGCTTGCTCGCGAAGCGATTTTGAAGACGAAACAGCATCTGTACCCGAGCACTCTACGCGCTGCCTTTTTCCGGCAACGCGGTTTCATAAAAACAACAGCGAGGTGAAAGCATGTCTGGTAATCGTGGTGTCGTGTATCTCGGCAATGGCAAGGTCGAAGTACAGAAAATCGACTATCCAAAAATGCAGGACCCGCGCGGCAGGAAGATTGAGCACGGCGTCATCCTGCGCGTGGTATCCACCAATATCTGCGGTTCGGACCAGCACATGGTGCGTGGCCGTACCACCGCCCAGGTCGGCCTGGTCCTGGGTCACGAAATCACCGGCGAGGTGGTGGAGAAGGGCAGCGACGTCGAGAACCTGAAGCTCGGCGACCTGGTCTCGGTGCCGTTCAACGTGGCTTGCGGGCGCTGCCGTTCCTGCAAGGAGCAACACACCGGGGTCTGCCTGACCGTCAACCCGGCTCGCGCCGGCGGTGCCTACGGCTACGTCGACATGGGCGACTGGACCGGCGGCCAGGCCGAATACGTGCTGGTGCCGTACGCCGACTTCAACCTGCTGAAACTGCCGGACCGCGACAAGGCCATGGAGAAGATCCGCGACCTGACCTGCCTGTCCGACATCCTGCCGACCGGCTATCACGGCGCGGTGACGGCCGGCGTTGGCCCGGGCAGCACCGTCTACATCGCCGGCGCCGGTCCGGTAGGCCTGGCCGCGGCTGCGTCCGCTCGTCTGCTGGGCGCGGCGGTGGTGATCGTTGGCGACGTCAACCCGGTGCGCCTGGCCCACGCCAAGGCCCAGGGCTTTGAAATCGCCGACCTGTCCAAGGACACCCCGCTGCACGAACAGATCGCCGCGCTGCTCGGCGAGCCGGAAGTGGATTGCGCGGTCGACGCGGTGGGCTTCGAGGCCCGCGGCCATGGCCATTCCGGTGCCCAGCACGAAGCGCCGGCCACGGTGCTCAACTCGTTGATGGGCGTGGTGCGGGTCGCCGGCAAGATCGGTATCCCAGGCCTCTACGTCACCGAAGACCCAGGCGCGGTAGATGCCGCGGCCAAGATGGGCAGCCTGAGCATCCGCTTCGGCCTCGGCTGGGCCAAGTCCCACAGCTTCCACACCGGCCAGACCCCGGTGATGAAGTACAACCGCCAACTGATGCAAGCCATCATGTGGGACCGCATCAACATCGCCGAAGTGGTCGGCGTGCAGGTCATCAGCCTGGACGACGCCCCGCGTGGCTACGGCGAATTCGACGCCGGCGTGCCGAAGAAATTCGTCATCGACCCGCACAAGCTGTTCAGCGCGGCATAAGCCTTCAGCGCAGCAAAAAGGGCGACCCTTGGGTCGCCCTTTTTTATGGCTGACTCGGGCAAAGCCCGACCATGCACCCTGTAGCCGCTGCCGCAGGCTGCGATAAGGCCGGTAGGCCTTGGTTCCCGATTTTTAGCCAAACCCCCAGCACCCTTCAGATCGCTACGACCGTTCCGGTCGATCGCAGCCTGCGGCAGCGGCTACAGATATCGGCGTTGGAATAACGGTTGTCCATCTGCGAGGTTCCGGGTATATCCGGGTCGGCTAAATATGGATATGCCGGTGCGGAACATTGATCCGGTTTTCCCGGTCAAATCCGCAGTTTTCCCGCCGTTGTCACGATGTATTTCTGGTTCAAGAGGTTGTCTCGATGAAAATTTCCCGCAGTGTTGCACTGGCTACGTTGCTGACCCTGGGTGCCAGCCCGGTTTTTGCCGCAGGCTTCAGCCTGAGCGATGCCGCCAATGCGGTGTCCAGCATGCAGGGTGGCGACAAGGCCGCCGCTGCCGCTCCAACCTCGCAGACCGCCAATCTGCTCAGTGCGCTCTCGCAACTGGATGTCACGCCGGAGCAGGCCATCGGCGGCACCGGTGCGATGCTGGGCCTGGCGAAGAACCAGCTGAGCAGCACCGACTACTCGCAACTGAGCAAAAGCGTTCCGGGGCTGGACAAGCTCTCGGGCGGCAACGCGCTGGGCAGCCTGGGCGCCTTGAGTGGCCTGCTGGGGCAGAGCGGTGGCAGCAAGACCGCCGGCCTGGAGAGTGCGCTGGGTAACGTGCAGAACACCAATGACCTGAACAGCGCGTTCAGCGCCCTGGGCATGGACAGCGGCATGATCGGCCAGTTCGCCCCGGTGCTCCTGCAGTTCCTGGGTCAGCAGGGCGTGGGCGGTTCGCTGCTCAACAGCCTGGGCGGGATCTGGGGCGTCGGCAGCGGCAGCTGATCAACCGCGCTCGGCGCGCAAGGCGTCGATGCGCTGGTCCTTTTCGGTCCAGAGCTGGTTGACCCAGTTCTGGACGGTCTGGCGAAACGCCGGATCGTTTTCGTAATCTCCCTGCCACAACGCGGGATCCAGCTCACGGGTCTGGATATCGACGATCACCCGCGGCACGTTGCCGCTGATCAGGTCCCAGAACCCGGGAATTTTCTGCTGCGGATAGACCACCGTTACATCGAGGATGGCGTCGAGCTGTTCGCCCATGGCCGCCAGGACGAATGCCACGCCGCCGGCCTTCGGCTTGAGCAGTTGCTTGAAGGGGGATTGCTGCTGCTCGCGCTTGGCCGGTGTGAAACGGGTGCCTTCCAGGTAGTTGACCACGGTGACCGGCTGGCGCTTGAACAGCTCGCAGGCGGCCTTGGTGATTTCCAGGTCCTTGCCTTGCAGCTCCGGGTTCTTGGCCAGGAAGGCCTTGCTGTAGCGCTTCATGAAGGGGTAATCCAGGGCCCACCAGGCGAGGCCGAGGAAGGGCACCCAGATCAGTTCTTTCTTCAGGAAGAACTTGAAGAAGGGGGTACGACGGTTGAGGGTCTGGATCAGCGCCGGGATGTCGACCCAGGACTGGTGGTTGCTGATCACCAGGTAAGAAGTGTCGCCTCGCAGGTCGTCGCCGCCACGGATATCCCACTGGGTGGGAATGCACAGGGCGAAGATCAGCTTGTCGATTTCGGCCCAGGTTTCGGCAATCCACATCACCGCCTTCGATGCGTGGTCGCGCAGGCGCCCCGGCAGGACCAGCTTGAGCAGGGCGAACACCACCAGCGGCCCGAACAGGACCAGGGTGTTGAGCAACAGCAGCAGGGTGACGAAACAGCCGGTGAGCAGGCGGCGCATAAGGAACTCTTGCAAGCGTTTGGGCGCGCCATGATAAGCACCTTCGCCAGGCAGGCCAAATCCTGATGTGCTGACGAATGTTTCACTTCTATGGAGGTATGGTGCACTCAGCCGAACAGACCGCAGCTGCGCATCGCCACGAACCGGTAGGAGCGAGGCTTGCCCGCGATGGCGTCGGTTCAGACAGCGCGCGGCGTCTGTATCGCTGGCAAGTCGGATCGCCGCCCACTCGCTCCTACAGAAGCATGGCCAATAAACGGTAGCGAACCAATTGCCCGGCCACGGTCTAAAATCCTGCTGCCCACTTCCCAAGGAACCTGCTCACGTGAAATCCGTCCTTGCACTCCTGTCCCTGCTGGCGCTGCCGGTCATGGCCGCCGAGCCGACCCTCTACGGGCGCTACGAATACATTCAACTGCCGGAAATCGGCGAAACCCTCAAGGCCAAGATGGACACCGGCGCCCTGACCGCCTCGCTGTCGGCCAAGGATATCGAGACCTTTACCCGCGATGGCGAGGAATGGGTGCGCTTCCGCCTGGCGACCAAGGATGCCGACGGCAAGGTCTACGAACACAAGGTGGCGCGGATCAGCAAGATCAAGAACCGCGCCGATGAAGACGAAGACAAGGAAGAGGCCCAGGTGGCCAAGCGTCCGGTGGTCGATCTGGAAATGTGCCTGGGCAACGTCAAGCGCACCGTCGAAGTCAACCTGACCGACCGCAGCAGCTTCAACTACCCGTTGCTGATCGGCGCCAAGGCCCTGCGCGAGTTCGGTGCGGCGGTGAACCCGGCCCGGCGTTACACCGCCGACAAACCCGACTGCTGATCAGACCTGATTGACGGCGCATGAGGCATCCGGCACCGTTCTGGCACTTACTTCCCGTGCTTGGATGCCATGCCTCATATCCTGATTGTCGAAGACGAAGCGGCGATTGCCGATACGCTGATTTTTGCCCTGCAGGGTGAAGGGTTCAGCACCACCTGGCTGAACCTCGGGCAGGCGGCGCTGGACTATCAGCGCCATACGCCGGCGGACCTGCTGATTCTCGACATCGGCCTGCCGGACATCAGCGGCTTCGAAACCTGCAAGCAACTGCGGCGCTTCAGCGAGGTGCCGGTGATGTTCCTCAGTGCCCGGGACGGTGAAATCGACCGGGTGGTGGGCCTGGAAATCGGCGCCGACGATTATGTGGTCAAGCCCTTCAGCCCGCGCGAGGTCGCCGCAAGGGTCAAGGCCATCCTCAAGCGCATGGCGCCGCGGATGGTGGTCGAGGCGCCGGCTACGCCGTTCCAGGTCGATACCGACAAGTTCCAGATCAGCTACCGCGGCCAGTTGCTGAGCCTGACCCGCCACGAATTCCGCCTGCTGCATTGCCTGCTGGAGCAACCCGAGCGGGTGTTCAGCCGCGAGCAGTTGCTCGACGCCCTGGGGGTGGCGGCGGATGCCGGCTACGAGCGCAGCATCGACAGCCATATCAAGAGCCTGCGGGCCAAGCTGCGCCTGGTGGCGGCCGACGCCGAGCCGATCCAGACCCATCGCGGCCTGGGTTACAGCTACAGCCCGGGGCACAGCTGATGCCGTTGGGAATCCGGATTTTCCTGGTCTACGTGTTGTTCGTCGGCCTGACCGGCTATTTCGTGCTCAGCACGGTGATGGAAGAAATCCGCCCGGGCGTACGCCAGTCCACCGAGGAAACCCTGGTGGACACCGCCAACCTGCTGGCGGAAATCCTGCGTGACGATTTCAAGGCCGGCACCCTCAGCGAGAACCGCTGGCCGGAACTGCTCAAGGCCTATGGCGAGCGGCAGCCGGCGGCGACTATCTGGGGCCTGCCGAAAAACCAGGTCAACCACCGCATCTACGTCACCGACGCCGAGGGCAAGGTGGTGCTGGACTCCAGCGGCCTGGCGGTCGGCCAGGATTATTCGCGCTGGAACGACGTGTACCTGACCCTGCGCGGCCAATACGGCGCGCGTTCCTCGCGCAGCGTGGCCGATGACCCGAGCTCCTCGGTGATGCATGTCGGCGCGCCGATTCGCGACAACGGCCGGATCATCGGCGTGGTCACCGTGGCCAAGCCCAACAGTTCGCTACAGCCCTACGTCGACCGTACCGAGCGCCGCCTGCTGTGGTACGGCGCCGGCCTGATTGGCCTCGGCCTGTTGTTCGGCGCCTTGCTGTCCTGGTGGCTGAGCGTCGCCCTGCGCCGCCTGACCGGCTATGCCCAGGCGGTCAGCGAGGGTCGCCGCGCCGAGCTGCCGCACTACCGTGGCGGCGAGCTGGAGCAACTGGCCACGGCGGTGGAGCACATGCGCACCCAGCTGGAGGGCAAGGCTTATGTCGAGCGTTATGTGCACACCCTGACCCACGAACTGAAAAGCCCGCTGGCGGCGATTCGTGGGGCGGCGGAGCTGTTGCAGAGCGAAATGCCCGGCGAACAGCGCGCCCGTTTCGTCAGCAACATCGACAGCGAAAGCGCGCGCATGCAGCACCTGATCGAGCGCTTGCTGAACCTGGCGCAGGTCGAACAGCGCCACGGCCTGGAAGAGCGCGAGGCGGTGCCGCTGGCGGACCTGGCGAACCAGGTGCTGGACAGCCAGAAGGCGCGGATCGAGGGCAAGGGCTTGCAGGTCGAACAGCGCATCGAGCCGGGGCTGAAGCTGTCGGGCGAAGCGTTCCTGTTGCGCCAGGCCCTGGGCAACCTGCTGGAAAACGCCCTGGATTTCACCCCCGCCGGTGGCGTGTTGCGCTTGAGCGCCAGCAGAGCGGGCGACCAGCTGCGGTTCAGCCTGTTCAACCAGGCCGAGCCCATCCCGGATTATGCCCTGGCGCGCCTGACCGAACGTTTCTATTCCCTGCCACGGCCTGACAGCGGGCGTAAAAGCACCGGCCTGGGGCTGAACTTCGTCGAAGAAGTGGTGCAACTGCATGGCGGCCAGATGCGGATCGGCAATGTGGAAGGCGGTGTTGAAGTCAGCCTAGTGTTTCCCGCCTGATTCACCGGGTGCGCCGGTTGCGGGTGCTACGCCCCCGATCGCAGCCTTCGGCAGCGGCTACAGGGTACACGCAATCCATGTAGCCGCTGCCGAGCCCGCGAGGCTGCGATCGGGGGCGTAGCGACCGCAGACCCTGAATCCGCGATTTACCTGGAAAAACGCACCGGCTGCCTCCCACAAAGCCAATCTCCACACAGTCTCCACATTGCCCCCATAAAACCCCCACATGGGCTGCCCAGACTCTCCCTCATTCGAACAGGGAGAGACTCCATGAACCGCAATCTGACCATAAAGCTGGGGGCGATCGCCCTTTTGATCCTGGGGCTGCTGGTGCCGTTGTTGATGATCGACGGGCTGATCCAGGAGCGCCAGGAACTGCGCGACGGTGTGCTGACCGATATCGCCCGCAGCTCCAGCTACAGCCAGCAACTGAGCGGCCCGCTGCTGGTAGTGCCTTATCGCAAGGTGGTGCGCACCTGGAAAACCAACGAGAAGACCAACACGCGTTACCAGGAACAGGGTGAGAGGAGCGGGCAGCTGTATTTCCTGCCGGAGCACTTCGAACTCGATGGCCAGGTGCGGACCGAGTTGCGCGCCCGGGGGATCTACCAGGCCCGGCTGTTCCATGCCAACAACCGCATCAGCGGCCAGTTTGCGCTGCCCGAGCAATTGGGGATCAAGGAAGACTTCGCCGACTACAAGTTCGAGCAGCCGTTTCTCGCCGTGGGCATCAGCGACATTCGCGGCATCGAGCAGGCGCTGGCCCTCGAGCTGAACGGGCAGAACCTGCCTTTCGCGCCCGGCACCCGGGTTGACTGGCTGGGGGAGGGGGTACACGTCAACCTGCCGCTGCTGGACGGCAAGCGCAGCACCGACCTGGACTTCGCCTTCGACCTGCAATTGCAAGGCACCGGCCAGTTGCAGGTGCTGCCGGTGGGCAAGACCAGCAAGGTACGCCTGCGTGCCGACTGGCCCCATCCGAGTTTTATCGGCAACTACCTGCCGGCGCAGCGGGAGATTTCCGACCTGGGTTTCGCCGCCAACTGGCAGACCTCGTTCTTCTCCACCAACCTGGAAAGCGCCTTGACCAATTGCCTGGCCAGCGGACAGTGCAAGGAGTTCAAGAACCGCTCCTTCGGCGTGAGCTTCATCGATCCGGTGGACCAGTACCTCAAGAGCGACCGGGCGATCAAATATGCGCTGCTGTTCATTGCCCTGACCTTTGCCGGCTTCTTCCTCTTCGAGGTGCTCAAGAGCCTGGCGGTGCACCCGGTGCAGTACGCCCTGGTGGGCGTGGCCCTGGCGTTCTTCTATCTGTTGCTGCTGTCGCTGTCGGAACACATCGGCTTCGCCCTGGCCTACCTGCTGTCGGCTGGTGCCTGTGTGACGCTGATCGGTTTCTACGTCTGCCATGTGCTGCGCAGCCTGGGACACGGCCTGAGTTTCGCCGCCAGCCTGGCTGCCTTGTATGGCCTGTTGTACGGCTTGCTCAGCGCCGAGGATTACGCGCTGCTGATGGGTTCGCTGCTGTTGTTCGGCCTGCTGGGTGTGTTCATGGTGCTGACCCGCAAGCTCGACTGGTACGGCGTAGGCCAGGCCAAACCGGCCCAGCCGCTGACGTTCGAAGCGCAGGTGGCCCATGAGTAGGTCGTTGGGCTTGCGCGAGGACCAGCAGCAAGCAGAGGCCTTGTTGGCATGGATAGTCGGGTTGTTGCCTGAAGCACCGTGGGGCGACCATCGCGAGCAAGCTCGCTCCTACATAGGGCGCCGCGAAACCTGTAGGAGCGAGCTTGCTCGCGATAGGGCCGGCCCGGCCAGCACCCTGCTTCAGGTGATGGTCGCGCCCGGAGGCTTCAAGCCGGCGGCTGGGTCGCCAGCATCGAAGGGCGTTGACTGACCTCGGCGTACCAGGCCGCCAGTTGGGGCTGGGCATCGCGCCATTGCAGGTCGGGATGGCGGAAGTCGAGGTAACCCAGGGCACAGGCGACGCTGATGGCGGCGACATCGAAGTGGCTGGCCAGTTCGGCGATCGCATCGGCCTCGAGCACGGTCAGGGCGCGGCGGATCTTGTCGCGCTGGCCGTCGAGCCACAGCTCCCAGTGTTTCTCGGGGGCGCGCAGGGCCAACTCGTAACGGATCAGCACCGAGGCATCCATGACCCCGTCGGCCAGGGCCGCCAGGGTCAGGCGCCGCCAGCGCGCCGAACCTTCGCGGGGGATCAGCGGATTGCCGACATGCTGCTGGTCGAGGTAATCGAGGATCACCCGGCTGTCGTACAGCACGTTGCCGTCGGCCAGGCGTAGGGCGGGAATCTTGCCCAGCGGGTTGTCCTGGTTGAGGGCGGCGTCCGGATTCACCGGGGTCAACTGGCTGGCGTGCAGGGCCACGCGGTCCAGCTGGCCGGTCTCGTGCAGCAGCACCATGACTTTGCGCACATAAGGTGATGCCGGGTTGTGGAACAGCGTCATGCTGGGGGTGGACATGAATATTCCTCGCGGGTGGAAGTGGAGCGCAGGCTCGCAACCCGGGGGATCTTAACGCAGCCCCTGGCCCCGGCCACAGGGGCGGCATGCAGCACAGACAAGGAGTGATGAATGCGCAGGTCCTATCTTCGACACGGCTTGTACAGCCTGGCCCTGACCCTGTTGGGCGCGCTGGCGGTGTACCTGGCCTTGCAGTTCGAGTTTCGCCGCCACGGCGAGGGTGAGCCGGAGCTGATCATGGCGTTCGCCTACATGGCCTGGTACTGGGCGCTGCCGGCGCTGGCCCTGCCAGCCCTGGGCTGTGCCCTGCTGAGCCTGCGCGGCCCCGAACCGCTGACCCGGCCCTGGCGCTGGAGCCTGGCGGCAAGCTATGTACCGCTGCTGGGGCTGGCGCTGTTCTGCGTGCTGGTCGCCGCCGAGGCGCAGCAGGAAAACCGCGTGTTCATCCCGGTGCTGGCGATCGGCCTGGGGCTGTCGCTGTACCTGTGGCGCGGCTTCCCCGCCGCCGGGGTCAGGCCGGAGGCGGGCGGTTGAACAAACCCCGCAGGGCGATCAGCGCCGGAGCGCCCAGGCCGAGCCAGCTCAGGGCGTCCCAGATGCCGTCGCCGAGCAGCGCGGAGAACAGCCCCGCGGCACAGAGCACGGTGATGAACAGCGGCGCGCCGAAGACCTTCCAGAAGTTCGATTGCCGCGGCCTCATGGCGTCACTCCAGAGTGTTCACCCAGCGCCGGCCTGGCCGCGCGGCGGCGGACTATCCACAGGTACAGGCCGCTGCCCAGGACAATGATGGTCAGCCCATCCAGGGTCGCCCAGAGGATCTTCATCGGCATGCCGCCGTAGTCGCCGAAGTGCAGCGGTTGCGACATGCCCATGGCGTCCATGTACCAGGGACGTTCGGCCACCGCCGTGACCTCCAGGGTGCTGGCGTCGATCAGCACCGGGGTCAGCAGGTGCGAGGTCAGGTGGGTGCTGCCTTTCATGAACACCGCGTAGTGATGCTCGCTGGAAAAGCGCGTGCCGGGGAAGGCGATGAAGTCCGGCTGCATGCCCGGTGCCACCTCCTTGGCGATCTCCAGCAGGCGGCTGGCCGGGGCCAGTTGGGTCAGTGGCGGCGCATCGCGGTACGGCTCGATCATCGCGCTGAGGCTGTCGTTGCGCCAGGCGGCGATCAGCAGGTCGGCGCAGGCGCTGATCACCCCGGTGACGCCGACCACCAGGGCCCAGGTCAGGGTCACCACGCCGATCAGGTTATGCAGGTCCAGCCAGCGCAGGCGGGTGGATTTGTCCTGGCGCACCGTGGCGAATGCCAGCCGGCGCATGAACGGCAGGTACAGCACCACGCCGGAGACGATCGCCAGCACGAACAGCAGCCCCATGAACGCCAGCAGCAGCTTGCCCGGCAGGCCGGCGAACAGGTCCACGTGCAGGCGCAGGATGAACATCATCAGCCCACCGTTGGCCGAGGGCGTTTCCACGGCTTCGCCGGTGCGGGCGTCGAGCATGAAGGTATGGGACGAGTTGGGCTCGGTGCCGGCGGTCCTGGCCATGATGGTGAGCACGCCGTTGGGGTCTTCCTCGTCCCAGCCGAAATACTGCATGACCTCGCCCGGGCGATGGGCCTCGGCGGCGCGCACCAGCTGCTGCAGGTCGAGCTGCGGAGTGTCGGCGGGCATTTCCCGCAGCTGCGGCGCGTCACCCAGCAGGTGATCGATCTCGTGGTGAAAGATCAGCGGCAGGCCGGTCAGGGCCAGCATCAGCAGGAACACCGTGCAGATCAGGCTGGTCCAGGTGTGGATAAAGGACCAGCGGCGGATGGTTTTGCTTTTCATTTCTTAGCCTTCAGACACAGCAAAGCCGTCCTCGGCAGGACGGCCCGGTGGTTAACTCAGCCGATTACCACTGGTAGGTGGCACTGGCGACCACGCTACGCTGATCGCCGAAATAGCAGTAGGAACCATCGCAGGTGGACAGGTAGTCCTTGTCGAACAGGTTGGTGGCGTTGAGTTTCAGCGACGCGCCTTTGAGGCTGCTGTCCAGGCGGCCCAGGTCGTAATGCACGGCGGCATCGAACACCGTGTAGGCATTGGCCTTGCCCAGCCAGGTATTGGCCTGGTCGCCATAGGTATTGCCGGTGTAGCGGGCGCCGGCGCCAATGCCGAAACCGTCGAGCACGCCGCTGTGCCAGGTGTAGTCGGTCCACAGCGAGGCTTGCTGGTTTGGCATCAGTTGCAGGCGGTTGCCTTTATAGATGCCTTTTTGCACCTCGGACTTGGCCAGGGTGTAGGCGGCGATGACCTTGAGGTTGTCGGTCACGTCGGACACCGCTTCCAGCTCCAGGCCTTTGACCTTCACTTCGCCGGTCTGGTTGGTCACCGACTCGCCACCGGCACCGATGCTGGTCACCAGCACGTTTTTCTGCGTCAGGTCGTAGACCGCCGCGCTCAGCAGGGTGTTCGAACCAGGTGGCTGGTACTTGATGCCCAGCTCCCATTGCTTGCCCTCGGTGGGTTTATACGACTCGGTGGGGGAGACGCTGGCGTTGCTGGCTGGCTGGAACGATTCGGCGTAGGAGAGGTACGGCACCAGTCCCGAGTCGAACACATAGCTCAGCGCCGCGTTGCCGCTGAAGTTCTTGCTGCGGTCGGTGTTGGTCACGTCGTTCTTGTTGAAATAAGTGGTGCCCTGGTGCACCCAGTCTTCACGACCGCCCAGGGTCAGGCGCCATTGGTCCAGGGCCATCTGGTCCTGCACGTAGAGGCCGGTCTGCACGGTTTTCTGGTTGTAGTCGTAGTAGGCGCTGGAGCGCGCCGGGCGCACGATCGGCTTGCCATAGACCGGGTTGAAGATGTTGGTGGTCCCGCCGTCGCCGTAAATCGACAGATAGGAGGTGTCGGTGCGTTGGTGATCCAGGCCGATCAGCACGGTGTGGGTGATGTCGCCGGTGGCGAAGTCAGCCTGGAAGTTATTGTCGACCGCGAACTGGCTGATGTCCTCGTCCACATTGGTCGAGGTACGGCTGATATTGCCTGCCGCATCGGCCGGGGAGTAGGCGTAGGAGCCTACGGTCAGCTGCTGGAAGGACAGCTCCGATTTGGTGTAGCGCAGGTTCTGGCGGAACTGCCAGACATCGTTGAAGCGGTGCTCGAAGGCGTAGCCCAGGGCGTAGTAGGTGCGGTCGTAGAACTCGTAGTCCGGATCGCCCAGGTTCTTGTGATGGGAGACGTCGCCCAGTGGCGACTTGATCTTGGTGCCCTGGATCGGCATGAACTGGCTGGTCGCGCCGGTATCGTCGCGGGTGAACTGCGAGAGCAGGGTCAGCCTGGTATCGGTGTCGATGTTCCAGGTCAGGCTGGGGGCGATGTTGTAGCGCTTGTTGTCGATGTGGTCGACCTGGGTACCGGCGTCTCGCACCACGCCGCTGAGGCCGTAGAGGAACTGGCCTTCGTCGTCGATCTTGCCGGTGCTGGCGAAGTTGATCTGGCGGTAGTTGTCACTGCCGTACTGCAACTGGATGGCATGGCTCGATTCAGCGCTGGGGCGCCGGCTGACCATGTCCAGCAGGCCGCCCGGCGGGGTCTGGCCGTACACCGACGAGGCCGGGCCGCGCAGCAGGGCAAGGCGGTCGAGGTTCCAGGTTTCCGCTTTCGGGTTGGCATACACGCCGCGGGGCAGAGGCAGGCCGTCGAGGAACTGGGTGGGCTCGAAGCCGCGCACGCGCATCCAGTCATAGCGGGTGTCGCTGCCGTAGCTGGCGGAAACGATACCGGGCATGTAGCGCACGGCATCATCCAGGTTCTGCACGTTGCGGTCTTCCATCTGCTGGCGGGTGGCGACGGAAATCGAACGCGGCGCTTCAACCAGCGAGGTGTCGGTCTTGGTGCCGGCGGCGGTGCGCGTGGCGAGGTAACCGTCCACCGGCCCCCAGGCACTCTCATAAGCCTGCTGGCCAGTAATGCTGGTTTCCGGCAGGGCCACCACACCGTCGGGAATCGCCACTAGGCTGTAGGTGCCGGCGCTGCTTTGTTCCAGTTGCAGGCCGGTGCCGCGCAGGGCTTCGCGCAAGGCGCCGGCGGCATCGAACTGGCCCTTGACCGGGGCCGAGGTCTTGCCGGCGGCCAGGCTCGGGTTGAGGCTCAGGGCCAGGCCGGCCTGGCTGGCGATCTGGTTCAGGGTACTGGCCAGGGGCGCGGCCGGCAGGTTGTAGGCGCGCACGCCGGACGCCTGTTCGGCGGCGATCAGCGGGGTGCTGGCCAGCGGGGCGCAGAGGGCAATGGCCACGGCCAACAGGCTGGGGCGCAACAGGGTGTCTAGCGAGCGGGACATACGGCGGCTCCTGGATGGAAACATTTCTCAATTGCCTATGTGCCGGACGAGATTCAAAAAGTGATAGGGCGGATTGAAAATAATTTCGATTTACGAAAATAAGGGGGGTATTTCAGGTTGGGCAGGCGTTTTCGCGAGCAAGCTCGCTCCTACAGGAACGGCGCCACCCTGTAGGAGCGAGCTTGCTCGCGATAAAAACCGCACCGACACCGCAGGGTTATGGTTTGTCTCTACCCTCGGCCCGCGCCACCAGGGTGACCCACCAGGGTGTGTGCCGCTCGATGGCCACGGGCAGGGTGGGCAGCAGCGCGCTCAGGGCCAGGTCGGTGTCGTGCAGCGGGAAGCTGCCGGTGATGCGCAGGTCGGCCACCTCGTCGGCCACTCCCAGATGGCCACGGCGGTAGCGCCCCAGCTCGCTGACCAGGTCCGCCAGGCGCGCGTTGTCCACCACCAGCATGCCGCGGGTCCAGGCGTCGGCACCGGGGCTCAGGGCCAGCAGCGGGCCGAGGCCGTCGCGGCGCATCAGCACCTGCTGGCCCTCCTTGAGGATCTGTTCGTCCTGGCCGGACTCCGGCCGCGCGGCCACGGCCGATTGCAGCACGCTCAGGCGGGTGCCCTGTTCCTCGCGCTTGACCAGGAACCGTGTACCCAGCGCGCGCATATGGCCCTCGCGGGTCTCGACGATAAAGGGCCGGGCATCGTTGTGGCCGGTCTCGACCAGGATCTCGCCTGCCTGCAACACGATGCGCCGCTGTTTTTCGTCGAAACGCACATCCACGGCGCTGTGGGTATTGAGGTTGATCAGCGTGCCGTCGGCCAGGCGCAGGGTGCGTTGCTCGCCGGTGGCGGTGCGCTGGTCGGCGAGCCAGTAATCCAGCTGGCCGTAACGTTCGCCGGCGAACAGGGCCAGGCCCAGCAGCAGGGCGACGCTGGCCAGCCCGCTGCCGAGCTTGCGCACGCGGCGGCGGAGGCTGTCCCGCGATTGCAGCAGGGCGCTGCGGGCCGGGCCGCTGGCAACGCTGAAACGCTGGTCGAGCATGCCCAGCTGGCGCCAGGCGCGGGCGTGTTCTTCATCGGCGGCATGCCATTTGGCGAATTCTTCGCGGGCCATCGGGTTGCCTTCGCCGGAGTCCAGCGACAGCTGCCAGGCAATCGCCGCGTCCAGCACCCGGGCGGACACCGGCTTGGCGTTGAGCGGGCTCATAGCGGCTCACCGTACAGGGCGATGTAGCACTGGCGAATGCCCTGGGCCAGGTACTGCCTGACCCGCGGCACGGACACACCGAGGCGTTCGGCGATTTCCGCGTGGCCGAGGCCGTCGAGGCGGTTATAGAGGAAGGCCGCGCGAGCCTTGCTCGACAGCTTGCCCAGCAGGCGGTCGATGGCCTTGAGGTCTTCGAGGATCGATTGCTGTTCTTCCGGGGAGGGTTGTTCCTCTTCCGGGATCAGCATCAGTTCGGTGAGGTAGGCCTGTTCCAGCGCGGCGCGGCGGAAGTAGTCGAACAGCAGGCCCTTGGCGATGGCCACCAGGAACGCCCGCGGCTCGCGCGGGGCTTTCAGTTCGTCGCGGCCCAGCAGGCGGACGAAGGTATCCTGGCTCAGATCCTCGGCCCGTTGTGGGCAGGCCACGTTGCGTCGCAGCCAGGCCAGCAGCCAGCCGCGATGGTCGCGATACAACGCGCCAACGAGGTCACTGTGGGGGTTTTGGGCTGACGACACCTGGGTATCCCAATCGAGAAGTTGAAACTAACGAGAATTATTCGCGATTGTGGCAGGGCGCAAAGAGCCGCGCAATGGGCGCTGGTCGGCTGCGATTTATCGGATCCCTGTAGCCGCTGCCGAGCGCCAGCGAGGCTGCGATCGGTCTGGGCGGCATTCCGACGTAGTGGCCGCAAAGCCTGAGTTTGCAGTCTGTCAGGCGGAACGCGCTGTCTGGATGGCGAGCGCTACGCGCTCGATCGCAGCCTCGCTGGCGCTCGGCAGCGGCTACAGATCAGAAGGAGTGGGTTTGCTGCCGGCGCTTCCATTGGCTGAGCCGCTGTTGCAGGTTCAGCGGGCTGTGGATCTGCTGCTGGCGGGCGCGGCTGAACAGGATCAGCGCCAGTTCGGCGGTGGCCAGGGCGTCGGCGGCGGCATGGTGGCGTTCGCCGGCCTGCAGCTTGAAGTAACCCATCCAGTCATCCAGCCCGGCTTCGCGGATATGCGCCTGGGGGCAGAGCAGCGGGGCCATTTCGGCGACGTCGAGGAACGGATGCTGCAGGCGATAACCCAGGCTGTCCTTCAGGGCCCGGCCGAGCATGTGCTGGTCGAACGGCGCATGGAAGGCCAGCAGCGGGCTGTCGCCAACGAACTCCATGAAATCCAGCAAGGCCTCTACCGGGTCGCTGCCCGCGGCGATCGCGCTCGGGCCGAGGCCATGAATCAGCACACTGGGGCTGAGCTTGTGGTCGGTACGCTGCAAGGTGCGTTCGAACTGCTGGCCGAAGTCGATGGCGCCGTCTTCGATCACCACCGCGCCAATGGACAGCACCTGGTCGCGGTTGAGGTTGAGCCCGGTGGTTTCCAGGTCCAGCACCACCCAGCGCTGTTCGCGCAGGCTGCATTCGCCCAGCGGCGGTGCGACAGGCAGGCGCTCGCGGCGTTGTTGCTGTTCGGCGTTGAGCGCCGCGTTGGCCGGGCGCAACCAGGCGAACAGGCTCATAGCTGGTACCTCAGTGCCAGGCTGCTTTGCAGGCGCTGGGCCTGGCGCAGCGACTCGCGCAGGATGCGCCGGTCCAGGTGGTTGAGGCTGTCCGGGTCGACGCGGTTGGAGTAGGGCAGGTTCTGCCGGGTCTGCAATTGGTGCTGTTGCATGCGGGTCTGCTGGATGAAGTGATAGGCCTCTTCATACGCGGCGCCGTCGAGGGTTTCGATGACTTCCCTGGCCACCAGCTGGCGCAGGCGCTCCAGGGTGTTGTTGGCGTCGATGCCGTTGGCCAGGGCCAGCAGGCGGGCGCCGTCGACGAAGGGGGTGAGGCCCTGGACCTTGAGGTCGAGGGTGGCTTTTTCGCCGTTCTTCCTGGCCAGGACGAATTCACGGAAACGCCCTACCGGCGGGCGCTGGCGCAGCGCGTTCTCGGCCATCATGCGCTGGAACAGGCGGTTGTCGCCGACCTGGTCGAGGATGCCACGGCGCAGTTGGGCACAGCCTTGCTCGTCGCCCCAGACCACCCGCAGGTCGAAATAGATGCTCGAACCCAGCAGGTTCTCCGGCGTGGCCTCCCGGATGAAGGCGGCGAAGCGCCGTGCCCACTCGGCGCGGGACAGGCACAGCTCGGGGTTGCCGGCCATGATGTTGCCCTTGCACAGGGTGAAGCCGCACAGCGCCAGGCTCTGGTTGATCTGCTGCGCCAGGGGCAGCAGCTTGCCGCGGATCTGTGCCGCATGGGCCGCATCGCGGGCTTCGAACAGGATGCCGTTGTCCTGGTCGGTGTGCAGGGTCTGCTCGCGCCGGCCTTCGCTGCCGAAACACAGCCAGCTGAACGGCACGCCCGGGTCGCCCTTGTCGGCCAGGGTCAGTTCGATGACCCGGCACACCGTGTGGTCGTTGAGCAGGGTGATGATGTGGGTGATCTGGGTCGAGGACGCGCCATGGGCCAGCATGCGCTCCACCAGCTGGCCGATCTCGCCGCGGATCGCCACCAGGTTGTCGATGCGTGGCGCGTTGCGGATGGTCCGCGCCAGGTGCACCAGGTCGACCCGCTGCAGGGAAAACAGGTCGCGCTCGGAAACCACGCCGCACAGGCGCTGCTCTTTTACCAGGCAGACGTGGGCGATGTGCCGCTCGGTCATGGCGATGGCGGCGTCGAATGCGCTGTGGTCCGGCGAGAGGGCGAACGGTGCCTGGGTCATGTGCCGTTCGATGTCCTGGTTGAAGTCGCTGGTGCCGTCGGCCACCACCTGGCGCAGGTCGCGCAGGGTGAAGATACCGAGCGGTGCCTTGTGTGCATCCACCACCACGATGCTGCCGACCTGCTGCTCGTGCATCAGGCTCACAGCTTCGCGCAGCGGGGTGGATGGGCTGCAGGTCACCGGGTGGCGCATCGCCAGTTCGCCCAGCCGGGTGTTGAGGGAGTACTGGGTGCCGAGGGTTTCCACGGCCTTTTGCTGGACCTGCTGGTTGACCTGGTCCAGCAGGCTGCTGACACCACGCAGGGCGAAATCGCGAAACACCGCGCAGAGGGCGAACAGCTTGATGAAGGCCGGCTTGTTCAATTGCAGGCAGAAGGTGTCCTCGGCCGCCAGGTGTTCGGTGCGGGTGGCGCGCTCGCCCAGCAGCGCGGCGAGGGGGAAACACTCGCCGGCGGTGATCTCGAAGGTGGTTTCGGTACCGCCCTTGAGGGCGTGCTGGCGCTCGCCGACCACCCGGCCCTGCTTGACGATATAGAAGTGTTCGACCGGTCCGTCGGCGGGTTTGATGATGCTCTCGCCGGGGCCGTAGAAACGCAGTTGGCATTGCTCGACCAGGTACGCCAGGTGAGCGTTTTCCATCTGATTGAAAGGGGGGAACCGCTGGAGAAACTGCATCGTGCCGTGGATGTTCTGCAACACCGCGGTTTTCCCTGCCTGGGTGAAGGCATCCGCTTTACTCATAACCATTACCGCAGTCTTTTTGGATTTGTTGTGGTCGGGTCTTGGGTCATGGTCGGTCCCACGCTGCCGGGTGCCCATTGGACGTAAGTCTAGGTAGCGGGTCTGCACCTGTTAATTCGCTTCAAGCAGGTGTCAAAACCGTGAAAAAAGTACTTATCCGGCCTCTTGGAAAAAAATCCGACGAAGTGCACATTGGAGGCCTGCTTAGCGATGTCTGACCACTGTGCTAGGGGATCGATTTGAATATGTAGAGAACGCCATGTCCGACCACGATATTTTGAGTGATGCCGAGCGCGAGGCGCTGAACGCCGTGATGCTCGAGCCTGATCTGCCGCCCCAGCGCGTGTTGATTGCCGACGATGACAAGGATGCCCGTGAGTTGCTGTCGGAAATTCTGGGGCTGGATGGCATTCGCTGCATGACCGCAGCCAGTGGCAAGGCCGCACTTGAACTGTTGAACTCGAACAAGTCGATCGGACTGCTGATCACCGATCTGCGCATGGCCCCCTGCAACGGCCTGGACCTGATCCGCCAGGTGCGAGAGTCGGAGCGGGCGGCGCTGCCGATCATTATCATTTCCGGGGATGCCGATGTGCGTGACGCCATCGCGGCCATGCACCTGAGCGTGGTGGATTTCCTGCTCAAGCCGATCGACACCGGCAAGCTGCTGGCGCTGGTCAAGCATGAGCTGGGGGTGGTGCGCTAAGTATGTGCCCCACGTCCCCTGTAGGAGCGAGCTTGCTCGCGATAGCTGCCTCGGCCCCAAACAAAAAAGCCCTGATCGTGCGACCAGGGCTTTTTCTTTTACCGCGTTAACGCAGGATCACAGGCCGTTGCGGGCCTTGAACTCGCGACGACGACGATGCAGTACCGGCTCGGTGTAGCCGTTCGGCTGCTTGGTGCCTTCGATCACCAGTTCGACCGCCGCCTGGAAGGCGATGTTGCTGTCGAAGTTCGGGGCCAGCGGACGGTACAGGGTGTCGCCGGCGTTCTGCCGGTCCACCACGGGCGCCATGCGCTTGAGGCTTTCCATGACCTGGGCTTCGGTGACGACGCCATGGCGCAGCCAGTTGGCGATGTGCTGGCTGGAGATGCGCAGGGTGGCGCGGTCTTCCATCAGGCCGACATCGTTGATGTCCGGCACCTTGGAGCAGCCGACGCCCTGGTCGATCCAGCGCACCACGTAGCCGAGAATGCCCTGGGCGTTGTTGTCCAGTTCGTTCTTGATCTCTTCGGCCGACCAGTTGGTGTTGCTGGCCAGCGGAATGGTCAGGATGTCGTCCACCGAAGCGCGGGCGCGCTTGGCCAGCTCGGCCTGGCGGGCGAACACGTCGACCTTGTGGTAGTGCAGGGCGTGCAGGGCCGCGGCGGTGGGCGAAGGTACCCAGGCGGTGTTGGCGCCGGCCAGCGGGTGAGCGATTTTCTGTTCGAGCATGGCAGCCATCAGGTCCGGCATGGCCCACATGCCTTTACCGATCTGCGCGCGACCTTGCAGGCCGGTGCTCAGGCCGATATCGACGTTCCAGTTCTCGTAGGCGCCGATCCACTTGGCGGCCTTCATCTCGGCCTTGCGCACCACGGCGCCGGCTTCCATGGAGGTGTGGATTTCGTCGCCGGTACGGTCGAGGAAGCCGGTGTTGATGAACACCACGCGCTCGCTGGCGGCCTTGATGCAGGCCTTGAGGTTGACCGTGGTGCGGCGCTCCTCGTCCATGATCCCGACTTTCAGGGTGTTGCGCGGCAGTTCCAGCACGTCTTCGATGCGCCCGAACAGCTCGTTGGTGAACGCGGCTTCTTCCGGACCGTGCATCTTCGGCTTCACGATGTACACCGAGCCGGTGCGGCTGTTGGTGCGCGAGGTGTTGCCGTTGAGGTTGTGGATCGCCGCGAGGCTGGTGACCAGGCCGTCGAGGATGCCTTCCGGCACTTCGTTGCCTTGGCTGTCGAGGATCGCGTCGATGGTCATCAGGTGGCCGACGTTACGCACGAACAGCAGCGAACGACCGTGCAGCTTCACACTGCCGCCGTTGGGCGCGGTGTATTCGCGGTCGGCGTTCATGGTGCGGGTGAAGGTCTGGCCGCCCTTGGCCACTTCTTCGGCCAGGTCGCCCTTCATCAGGCCGAGCCAGTTGCGGTAGATCACCACCTTGTCATCGGCGTCGACGGCGGCGACCGAGTCTTCGCAGTCCATGATGGTGGTCAGGGCCGCTTCCATCAGCACGTCTTTTACGCCGGCGGCGTCGGTCTGGCCGACCGGGCTGCTGGCGTCGATCTGGATCTCGAAATGCAGGCCGTTGTGTTTCAGCAGGACCGCGGTCGGGGCCGCGGCATCGCCGTGGTAGCCGATCAGCTGGGCGTCGTCGCGCAGGCCGCTGTTGCTGCCACCCTTGAGGGCGACCACCAGCTTGCCGTCGACGATTTTGTAGCCGGTGGAGTCGACATGGGAGCCGGCAGCCAATGGCGCGGCCTCGTCGAGGAAGGCGCGGGCGAAGGCGATGACCTTGTCGCCGCGCACCTTGTTGTAGCCTTTGCCTTTTTCCGCGCCGTCGGCTTCGCTGATGGCGTCGGTGCCATAAAGCGCGTCGTACAGCGAGCCCCAGCGGGCGTTGGAGGCGTTGAGGGCAAAACGGGCATTCATCACCGGGACCACCAGCTGCGGACCGGCCGTGCGGGCGATCTCGTCATCGACGTTTTGCGTCGTGGCCTGGAAGTCCGCCGCTTCTGGCAGCAGATAACCGATGTCTTGCAGGAAGGCTTTGTAGGCGATCGGGTCGTGGGCCTGGGCTTTCTCAGGAGCTCTACGGGATTGGTGCCAGGCATCGATACGCGCCTGGAAATCGTCGCGTTTGGCGAGTAGGGCTTTGTTCTTCGGCGCCAGGTCGTGGATGACCTTGTCGGCGCCGGCCCAGAACTTGTCGGCGGTGAGGCCGGTACCGGGAATGGCTTCGTTGTTCACGAAGTCGAACAGGACTTTGGCGACCTGCAGGCCACCGACTTGAACGTGTTCAGTCATTGCTTGCCTCACTCTGCTCAGCTATTTCGCTTTTCAGCTCTTCAAATTAACAATGAAGCCTCTGGCCATTTAAACCACAAACCCCTCTACCAGTACATGCCATCGCGGGCGGCTGGGATGGTTCCAATCAACGGCTTGAAGCCTTGCTGACAGGGCTTTCAGGGTTGCGACTGCGCCTTGGCAGACATCGATCCAACGTTATGTAGTGCGCGCTGCGGCATACTACATGATGAATTGCGGTTGTGAAAATTAGACTAAATACGTCGTTCCGCGACCCAAGTTCGCGGAGCGGTCACGCTGGGGAACAGGATGTTCTCAAAAAACTATTGAATTGTTCCATATAAATCTAAGGAGTTGTACACGATTTATATTCCGGCAGCGGCAGCGCGCTGTTTTCATGCTTTGCGCCTTGCCTGTAGGCGCAAGGGAAGCGGCAGGACGAGCCTTGCCTATACTTGATTTTCTATAACAAAAGTCCTGACAGAGGGTTGCGCCATGGACCACCTCGTACTCACCGTATTCGCCCCGGACAAGCCCGGACAGGTCGAGCGCATCGCCCAATGCATCGCCGCGCACGGCGGTAACTGGCTGGAGAGCCGCATGTCGCGCATGGCGGGGCAGTTCGCCGGCATCCTGCGGGTCGGTGTGCCGGCGGAGGCCTACGACGAGCTGGTGGACGCCTTGCAGGGCTTGGCGGCCCAGGGCATTCGGGTGCTGATCGCCGAAAGCGGTATCGAACAGTCCTGCACCTGGAAGCCGATCTCCATGGAGTTGGTGGGCAACGACCGGCCGGGCATCGTGCGCGACATCACCCGCCTGTTGAGCGAGCAGGGGGTGAACCTGGAGCGACTGGTGACCGAAGTGCGCCCGGCGCCCATGAGCAGCGAGCCGCTGTTCCACGCCGAAGCGATCCTGGCGGTGCCGCTGACCTTGTCCCTCGACGTCCTGCAGTCGCGCCTGGAAACCCTGGCGGATGATTTGATGGTGGAGTTGGTGCTGCGCAGCGAGGTGTGAACCTGAAAGGGCAGGTTATCCAGTTTTAGCGTGCATGCGCCTGTGGATAACCTGTAGAGACTCGCCTCTGGCCCAAGCCGGCCGCGGCTTTTCAAAATCTGATCAAAAAACCAGCAGTTTCAAGGGCTTGTGCACAAACGGCGGGGATCACGCTGTGGATAACCTTGGGAAGGATAGATGCAGGCCACGCCAACCGTGGCCTGTAGAGGTTTGTACGTTTATTGATCAGCTGCGTTTGCGCAGGCTCAACCAGGCATCCACGCTGTACACCGCCAGGCCGGCCCAGATAAACATGAACGCCACCAGGGTGCTCGATGACAGGTGTTCGCCGAACAGCAGTACCGCCTGCAGCAGCACCAGGGTCGGCGCCAGGTACTGCAAGAAGCCCAGGGTGGTGTAGGGCAGGTGACGGGCGGCGGCGTTGAAGCACACCAGCGGCACCAGGGTGACGGGGCCGGCCGCCACCAGCCACCAGGCTTCGGAGCTGGTCCAGAAGGCCGCCTGGGCACTGGTGGCGGTGGGGTTGAACAAGAGCCAGGCGAAGGCGATCGGCACCAGCATCCAGGTTTCCACCACCAGCCCCGGTAGCGCCTTGACCGGCGCCTGCTTGCGGATCAGCCCGTAGAAACCGAAGGTCAGCGCCAGTACCAGCGAGACCCAGGGCAGGCTGCCGACCTGCCACACCTGCTGCGCCACGCCGACCGCCGCCAGGCCCACCGCCAGCCACTGCAGGCGCCGCAGCCGCTCACCGAGGATCAGCATGCCCAGCAGCACGTTCACCAGCGGGTTGATGTAGTAGCCCAGGCTGGCTTCGAGCATGCGCCCGTTATTCACCGACCAGACATAAGTCAGCCAGTTGGCCGCGATCAGGGTGCCGCTCAGGGCCAGGATCGCCAGGCGCTTGGGGTTGTCCCGCAGCTCGCGCCACCAGCCGGGATGCTTCCAGACCATCAGCAGCAACGCGCCGAACAGCGCGGACCAGAGCACCCGGTGGATGATGATTTCCACAGCGGGCACGTTGGCGATGGCTTTGAAGTAGATCGGGAACAGGCCCCAGATGATGTAGGCACTCAGGCCCAGGATGTACCCGCGACGCGGGTTGGCGGCTTGCATGCAGAATCCTTGCTTAGGCAGCTAACAAAGGCAGTGATTGTAAGGAGGTTTATCAGGCTGTGTCTTTGTCGGCGTAATCGCGGAGACCTGCTTTGGTGATCGATCCGGTTTCTGTAGGAGCGAGGCTTGCCCGCGATAGGTTCGCCACGGTGGATCTGATGCACCGCGGTGTCTTGATCGCGGGCAAGCCTCGCACTTACAGACCCGATAAAGGCTGGGCTCAGAACAGCTTCAAGGGTTCTTCGTTGAGCGCCGAAAGTTGTTCGCGCAACGCCAGCACCTGGTCGCCCCAGTAACGCTCGCTGCCGAACCAGGGGAAGCTGCGCGGGAACGCCGGGTCGTCCCAGCGCCGCGCCAGCCAGGCGCTGTAGTGCATCAGGCGCAGGGCGCGCAGCGGTTCGATCAGCGCCAGCTCGCGCGGGTCGAAGTCGTGGAACTCGCTGTAGCCATCCATCAGTTCCGACAGCTGCCCCAGGCATTCCTGGCGATCGCCGGCGAGCATCATCCACAGGTCCTGTACCGCCGGGCCCATGCGGCAGTCGTCGAGATCGACGATATGGAACACCTCGTCGCGGCACATCATGTTGCCGGGATGGCAGTCGCCATGCATGCGGATGTTCTGGTGCGGCGTGGCCTGGTAGACCTCTTCTACCCGCTTGAGCAGGTCGCGGGCCACCGACTCATAGGCCGGCAGCAGGCTCTTGGGCACGAAATCGCCTTCCAGCAGGGTGGTCAGCGAGTCGTGGCCGAAGTTCTTCACCCCCAGCGCTTCGCGATGCTCGAACGGGCGGGTGGCACCGACCGCATGCAGGCGGCCGAGCAATTGCCCCAGGCGATACAACTGGTCGAGGTTGCCGGGTTCCGGCGCCCGGCCGCCACGGCGCGGGAACAGGGTGAAGCGGAAGCCTTGATGCTCGAACAGGCTTTCGCCCTGGTGAATCAGTGGCGCCACCACCGGTACTTCGCATTCGGCGAGTTCGAAGGTGAAGCGGTGCTCTTCGAGAATTGCCTCGTTGGTCCAGCGCTGCGGACGGTAGAACTTGGCGATCAGCGGCTCGCCGTCTTCGATGCCGACCTGGTAGACACGGTTTTCGTAACTGTTGAGTGCCAGGACACGGGCGTCGCTGAGAAAACCGATGCTTTCGACGGCATCGAGGACTAGATCAGGGGTAAGGGTTTCGAACGGGTGAGACATGCTGACTCCTGCGCGCAGCAGGCTGCTGCGTCCGGCCAAGCATGGTAGCGCACGAAGGATGACAGGTGGTGACTGTGAGGTCGCTATCGCGGGCAAGCCTCGCTCCTGCAGGTCGGTGCAGGAGCGAGCTTGCTCGCAAAGCGGTGGATCAGGCGCCGACGATGCCGCCGTCTTCCCGGGTGATCACCATCACCGAGGAGCGCGGCTTGCCGTTGGGCAGGTGCTCGGGGAAGGTCGAACCGCCGTTCTCGCCCGGATGCTGGATGCCCACGAACAGGCTGCGCTGATCCGGCGAGAAGGTGATGCCGGTGACTTCGCAACCCACCGGCCCGACCATGAAGCGGCGGATCTCACCGGTGTCCGGGTCGGCGCAGAGCATCTGATTGTTGCCCATGCCGGCGAAGTCGCCGGCGTTGCTGGAGTCGCCGTCGGTGAGGATCCACAACCGGCCGGCCTTGTCGAAACCCAGGCCGTCGGGGCTGTTGAACATGTTCTGCGGGGTGATGTTCGACGAACCGCCTTTCGGCTGGCCGGCATGCACGGCCGGGTTGCCGGCGACCACGAACAGGTCCCAGGTGAAGTCCATCGAACCGTGGTCGCCACGGCCGGTCTGCCAGCGCAGGATCTGCCCGTAGACGTTTTTCTCCCGCGGGTTCGGGCCGCCCACTGGCTGGCCGTCTTCACCGCGTTTGGAGTTGTTGGTCAGGGTGCAGTAGACCTGGCCGTCTTTCGGGCTGACCACGATCCATTCCGGACGGTCCATGCGCGTGGCCTTGACCACGCTGGCCGCCAGGCGGGCATGGATCAGCACTTCGGCCTGGTCGGCAAAACCGCTGCTAGCGTCGATGCCGTTCTTGCCATGGCTCAGCTCGACCCATCTGCCCTTGCCTTTCGGGTGGTCCGGGTTGCCGTCGCCATTGTCGAAGATCGCCACGTACAGGGTGCCGTGATCCAACAGGTCGCGGTTGGCCTTGGGGTTGCGGTGGTTGATGCGGTCGCGGCTGACGAACTTGTAGATGAACTCACCACGCTCGTCGTCGCCCATGTAGACCACGGCGCGTCCGTCGCGGGTTTCGGCCAGGGCGGCGTTTTCATGCTTGAAGCGGCCCAGGGCGGTGCGCTTGATCGGTTTGGACTGCGGGTCGAACGGGTCGATCTCCACGACCCAGCCATGACGGTTGAGCTCGTTGGGGTTTTTCGCCAGGTCGAAGCGCGGGTCGAACTGATGCCAGTTGATGTCGCGGCTGCTCGCCGAAGCGCCATAACGCTTCTGCGCGGCATCGAAGGTCTGCTGGGCGTTGCTGCTGCCGAAGCAGTCGGTGAAGTTCTCTTCACAGGTCAGGTAGGTGCCCCATGGCGTCTTGCCGTTGGCGCAGTTCTGGAAGGTGCCGAGGACTTTCCTGCCGCTCTTGTCGGCTCTGGTTTTCATCAGCGCGTGGCCGGCGGCCGGGCCGCTCAGGCGAATCGGCGCGTTGCCGTGGATGCGCCGGTTGTAGCGTGAACCCTGGACGAACTGCCATTGGCCGCTGCGGCGCTGCACTTCGATCACCGACACGCCTTCGCTGGCCAGGGCCTTGCGCACGTCTTCCGCCGACTGCGGCATGCCGCCGTGGGGGTAGAGGTAGCGATAGTTGGTGTATTCGTTGTTGATCGCCATCAGCGCGCGATTTTTGTCGTCCGGGAAGGCGAACAGGCTCATGCCGTCGTTGTTGTCACCGAACTGCACTTCCTGGGCCGCGGCGGTGCCATTGCCGCTCGGGTCGAAGGCCGGGCCGTTCTTCTGCAGGGGCTGGCCCCAGCTGATCAGCACCGAGGACTTGTAGCCCGGCGGCAGGGTGATGGTGTCGCTGGTGGCGGCGGCAATGCCTTCAAAACCCAGCAGCTTGCTGGAGCCGGCGCTGACGCTGGCGGCCAGCACGCTGCGGCTCAGCAGGTTGCCACCGAGAAACATAGCCGCGCCGCACAGGGCACCGGCGCTGATGAAACCACGGCGGCTGAGGCCGACCATCTTTTCGAGGTCGGTAGGTTGGTCTTCTTCTAGTAGGCTCATCACAGGCTTCCTGCAGGATTTTGCAGCCACCTTAATCAGCGTCGATGACGAACATATTGCAGCGACGAAAGCATTTCGCCGCTTGTGTAGTCGCGCCGAAGGCTGCGATCGAGCCGAGGGCTCACAGGGAGCTTGAGTCAATCAAGGTCCTGCGGACCTTATCGCAGCCTGCGGCAGCGGCTACAGAGCGGTGATCAGTCTGGTTACAGCGGCGTGCCGAGCAGCACATTGGATGGCGAGAACTGCACCCGCACCGGCTTGCCGGCGCTCAAGCCAAGGTTTCGCAGGTGCAGCGGTTCGGCCAGGGCGCAGAGGGTCTGGCCGCTGGGCAGGACGATGCGGATTTCGCTGGGGCCGTCGTCGGCGTCGAGGATCGCTTCCAGGGTGCCTTGCAGGCAATTGTGTCCGGGTGTTGCAGGCTGATCGATGGCCAGCAGTTCCAGCCAACCAGCCTTGATCAAGGCCACTACTCCGGTGCCGGGTTCCAGTTCCAGATGCAGGGTGCTGTCATGGGTGATTTGCGCCTGGATCACCAGGTCTTCCGCGAGCGCCAGGCGCACCAGGTCGTTGCGCCCTTGCGCTTCGACGGTCTGCACCGTGCCGTGCAGCTGGTTGCGGGCGCTGGTCCGGAGCATCAGGCGCCCCAGCAGATCGAGGTCGGCGGCGTCTTCGGCGGCTTCCAGCACCTGGGCCTGCAAGGCCTGCAAACGCTGGTAGAGACGCAGCACCCGCTCGCCCTCTGCGGAGAGCCTGGCGCCACCGCCGCCTTTGCCGCCGACACTGCGTTCGACCAGGGGTTTTTGCGCCAGGTTGTTCAACTCATCGATGGCATCCCAGGCTGCCTTGTAACTCAGGCCGGCGCTTTTCGCGGCACGGGTGATCGAGCCCTGTTCGGCGATGTGCTGTAGCAAGGCAATGCGCTGCGGGCGCCGGGCGATGTGCTGGGTCAACAAGGTGGGCAAGGGCATGGCTGGACGCTTTGAACGCTGGGAATGGAAAGGGAGTTTGCGGCTTGAGGGCCGAGAGTCAAGTTCAGTCGGGCTCGCCAGGTTTTGGCGTGCGTGCCAGGCAGTAGACATCGACCCGCCGCGCCCCGGCCGTGAGCAACAGCCGCGCCAGGGCGTGGGCGGTCGCGCCGGTGGTGAGTACGTCGTCCACCAGCGCCAGGTGCCGGCCATGGACCGCCGCCTCGGGCATCAGGGCGAAGGCGTGACGCAGGTTGCGTTGCCGCGCCCTGGCATCCAGGCCTTGTTGCGATGGCGTGTCCTGGGTGCGCAGCAACGAGGTTTCGTCACAGGGGATCTGCAGGATCTCGCCTAGCCAGCGCGTGAGCATCGCCGCCTGGTTATAGCCGCGTTGGCGCAGGCGCTTGCGGGCCAGGGGCACTGGCAGCAGGGCATCGGGCTGTGGCAGGTCCTCACTGAAACGATGTTGCAGCGATTGCGCGAGAAGTTCGGCCAAAAGTCGGCCAAAGGGCCATTTGCCGTTGTGCTTGAAACGGCTGATCAGGCTGTCGACCGGAAAGCCATAACGCCAGGGCGCCACCACCTGGGCAAAGGCCGGCGGTCGCTTGAGGCACTGGCCGCAGGTCAGGCCGGCCGCGGGCAGGGGCAGGGCGCAGACCTGGCAATGATCGCCGAGCCACGGCAGTTCGGTTTCACAGGCGGTGCAAATGGCTTGGGGCGTGTCGGTCGGCTCATCGCAGAGCAAACAGGTTTGTTTGTTTTTTAACCAGATGTAAACCGGTCCTTGGTAATGTGGTTGACACTGCATGGCGCTTCCTTAAATATGCCCAACATCCGTGTCGCGGCTGTGGGTATTCCCTTCCCATCGCCGCTTGCCAAGCATAATCAAGGAATCGCCCATGAGCGCCAGCACCACCGCCAATCTGCGTCATGACTGGACTTTGGCTGAAGTCAAAGCCCTCTTCGTCCAGCCGTTCAATGACTTGCTGTTCCAGGCGCAGACGGTGCACCGCGCACATTTCGACGCCAACCGCGTCCAGGTTTCCACCCTGTTGTCGATCAAGACCGGCGCCTGCCCGGAAGATTGCAAATATTGTCCGCAGTCCGGTCACTACAACACCGGCCTGGAAAAAGAAAAGCTGATGGAAGTGCAGAAGGTCCTCGAAGAGGCTGCGCGCGCCAAGGCCATAGGTTCGACCCGTTTCTGCATGGGCGCGGCCTGGAAACACCCGTCGGCCAAAGACATGCCGTACGTGCTGGAAATGGTCAAGGGCGTGAAAGCCATGGGCCTGGAAACCTGCATGACCCTCGGTCGCCTGGACCAGGACCAGACCGAAGCGCTGGCCAAGGCCGGCCTGGACTACTACAACCACAACCTCGATACCTCGCCGGAGTTCTACGGCAGCATCATCACCACCCGTACCTACAGCGAGCGCCTGCAGACCCTGGCCTACGTGCGCGATGCCGGGATGAAAATCTGCTCCGGCGGCATCCTCGGCATGGGCGAGTCCCTCGATGACCGCGCCGGCCTGCTGATCCAGCTGGCCAACCTGCCGGAGCATCCGGAATCGGTGCCGATCAACATGCTGGTGAAAGTGGCCGGCACGCCGCTGGAAAACTCCGAAGATGTCGACCCGTTCGACTTCATCCGCATGCTTGCCGTGGCTCGCATCCTGATGCCGAAATCCCATGTGCGCCTGTCCGCCGGCCGCGAAGCGATGAACGAGCAGATGCAGGCCTTGGCATTCTTCGCCGGCGCCAACTCGATCTTCTACGGCGAGAAACTGCTGACCACCGCCAACCCGCAGGCCGACAAGGACATGCAACTGTTCGCGCGCCTGGGCATCCAGCCGGAAGCCCGCGAAGAACACGCCGACGAGGTGCACCAGGCCGCCATCGAGCAGGCGCTGGTGGAACAGAAGAGCAGCGAGCAGTTCTACAACGCTGCCGTCTGATCTGCTGCCTCTGTAGGAGCGAGGCTTGCCCGCGAATGGTTCACCGCGTGAGCCAGGGACACAGAGGTGTCTGGATCGCGGGCAAGCCTCGCTCCTACAAGGATGATGTTTCTTTTCTTGCCTGCGAGGCCTGCATGTCTTTCGATCTCCGCGCGCGTCTCGCTGCCCGTCGTGCCGAAAACCTCTACCGTCAGCGCCCACTGCTGGAAAGCCCGCAAGGGCCGCAAGTGGTGGTCGACGGCCAGCCATTGCTGGCGTTCTGCAACAACGATTACCTGGGGCTGGCCAATCATCCGCAAGTGATCGAAGCCTGGCGCGCCGGTGCGTCCCGCTGGGGCGTGGGCGGTGGCGCCTCGCACCTGGTGATCGGCCACAGCACGCCCCACCACCAGTTGGAAGAAGCCCTGGCCGAGTTCACCGGCCGCCCGCGAGCACTGCTGTTCACCACCGGTTACATGGCCAATCTCGGCGCAGTCACCGCGCTGGTGGGGCAGGGCGACACGGTGCTGGAAGACCGCCTCAACCACGCTTCGTTGCTGGACGCCGGCCTGCTCTCCGGCGCGCGCTTCAACCGTTACCTGCACAACGATGCCGAGAGCCTGGCCAAGCGCCTGGAGAAAGCCACCGGCAATACCCTGGTGGTCACCGATGGCGTGTTCAGCATGGACGGCGACCTGGCCGACCTGCCGGCCCTGGCTCGCGAAACCCGGGCCAAGGGTGCCTGGCTGATGGTCGACGACGCCCATGGGTTCGGGCCGCTGGGGGCCAACGGCGGAGGAATCGTCGAGCACTTCGGTTTGAGCCAGGAAGATGTGCCGGTCCTGGTGGGCACCCTCGGCAAGGCGTTCGGCACCGCCGGCGCCTTTGTCGCCGGCAGCGAGGAACTGATCGAAAGCCTGATCCAGTTCGCCCGTCCTTATATCTACACCACCAGCCAGCCGCCGGCCCTGGCCTGCGCCACCCTGAAAAGCCTGGAGTTGCTGCGCAGCGAGCACTGGCGGCGTGAGCACCTGAACACGCTGATCCGCCAGTTCCGCCTGGGCGCCGAGCAGATCGGACTGACCCTGATGGACAGCTTCACGCCGATCCAGCCGATCCTGATCGGCGACAGTGCGCGGGCGATTCGCCTGTCACAAATGCTGCGCGAGCGCGGCCTGATGGTCACCGCGATTCGTCCACCGACCGTGCCCGCGGGGAGCGCCCGCCTGCGGGTGACCCTGTCCGCCGCCCACAGTGAGGCTCAGGTCCAGCTATTGTTGAATGCACTGGCGGATTGTTTTAGCGAACCAGGACCGGAGCCAAGCCATGCGTGATCGACTGATTCTGCTGCCCGGTTGGGGCCTCGGCGTATCGCCGCTGGAGCCCTTGGCGGCGGCTCTGCAGGGGCTGGACGAACACCTGCGGGTCGAGATCGAACCGTTGCCGGAGCTGGAGTCCAGCGACCTGAATGAGTGGCTCGACGAACTGGACGCCAGCGTGCCGGACAACGCCTGGCTCGGTGGCTGGTCGCTGGGTGGCATGCTGGCTTCCGAGCTGGCGGCGCGTCGTGGCGAGCGCTGCTGCGGTTTGTTGACCCTGGCCAGCAACCCCAGTTTTGTGGCTCACGCTGAGTGGGCGAGTGCGATGCCGGGGGAGACCTTCGACGGGTTTCTGGCCGGCTGCAACGCCGACCCGCGCACCACCCTCAAGCGCTTCAGTTTGCTCTGCGCCCAGGGCGCCGAAGATCCACGCGGCCTGTCGCGCCTGCTGTCGGGCGGCGCGCCGCATACCTCGGGCGCGGTGTTGATGGCCGGCCTGGAATTGTTGGCGCAGTTGGACACTCGCCATGCTCTGCAGGCGTTTCGTGGGCCGCAGTTGCATCTGTTTGCAGGGCTTGACGGACTGGTGCCGGCCGAAGCCGCGGGTGAATTGCTGGCGTTGTTGCCCGATGTCGAAGTTGGTCTGATCGAACAGGCCAGCCACGCGTTTCTTCTGGAGGATCCCCACGGTGTGGCGGGGGCGATCCAGGCTTTTTTGCATGAGTCCGGCGATGACTGATCTGTCCCTTCCCAAGCCCCCCGGCAGCTTGCCCGACAAGCGCCAGGTGGCGGCTTCCTTTTCCCGCGCGGCGTCCAGTTATGACAGCGTGGCGCAACTGCAGCGCGACGTCGGTCACGCGTTGCTGAGCCGCCTGCCGCAAGATCGCGAGCCTGGCCGCTGGCTGGACATGGGCTGCGGCACCGGTTATTTCAGCCGCCTGCTGGGCGAGCGCTTCCCGGCCAGCGAAGGGCTGGCGCTGGACATCGCCGAAGGCATGCTCGAGCACGCCCGTCCGCTGGGCGGGGCGCAGTATTTCATTGCCGGCGATGCCGAGCGTTTGCCGTTGCAGGGGCAGAGTTGCGAACTGATTTTCTCCAGCCTGGCAGTGCAGTGGTGCGCAGACTTCCGTTCGGTCCTCAGCGAGGCGCATCGAGTGCTGAAGCCGGGCGGCGTGCTGGCCTTTGCCAGCCTGTGCGTCGGTACGCTGTACGAATTGCGCGACAGTTGGCGTCAGGTCGACGGCATGGTGCATGTCAACCGCTTCCGTGAGTTCAGCACGTATCAACAGCTGTGTGCGGCGAGTGGCTTGCAGGTGCTGAGCCTGGAAACCCGTCCGCATGTGCTGCACTACCCGGATGTGCGCAGCCTGACCCATGAGTTGAAGGCCCTGGGAGCGCACAACCTCAACCCTGGACGGCCCGGCGGGCTGACAGGGCGGGCGCGGATCAAGGGCCTGATCGACGCCTACGAACAGTTCCGTCAAGCGCAGGGATTGCCCGCGACCTACCAGGTGGTCTACGCCGTATTGGAGAAGCCGCTATGAGCCGAGCCTATTTCGTTACCGGAACAGACACCGATGTTGGCAAGACCACCGTCGCCGCCGGCTTGCTGCATGCCGCGCGGCTTTCGGGGCTGAGCACGGCGGCCGGGAAACCGGTGGCTTCAGGCTGCGAGCTGACCCCCAAGGGGCTGCGCAACGCCGATGCACTGGCCTTGCTGGCCGAGTGCTCGTTGCCGTTGACCTACGACGAGGTCAATCCACTGGCCTTTGAACCGGCCATCGCTCCCCATCTGGCGGCCCGCGAGGCTGGCGTGGCGTTGACTGTGCAGGCCTTGCTGGCGCCCATGCGCCAGGTGCTGGCCAAAGGCGCGGACTTCACCCTGATCGAAGGGGCCGGCGGCTGGCGTGTGCCGCTGGCCGACCAGGACAACCTGTCCGACCTGGCCATGGCCTTGGATCTGCCGGTGATCCTGGTGGTGGGCGTGCGCCTGGGCTGTATCAACCATGCCCTGCTGACGGCCGAAGCGATTGCCCAGGACGGTTTGCAGCTGGCGGGTTGGGTGGCCAATATCATCGAGCCGAAGACTTCGCGGCTCGAGGAGAACCTCGCCACGCTGGCGGAGCGCCTGCCCGCGCCTTGTCTGGGGCGGGTCCCGAGATTGAAGGCGATCAGCGCCGAAGCGGTGGCCGAGCATCTGCAACTGGACCTGCTTGACTAGATTTTGCCTATGGTAAGGCACTGTGCCATTAGTGTTTTTGACGGGTCTTTTCCTGGCGTGTCTGCTTCAATAGCCGCTGTTCATTCCTTGCAGGGTCGAGTTCTCCCATGGAAATTTCCGGGAATACCGCTTTCTACGCCGGCCTGAGTACCGTGCAGACCGGGCAGAACCGTGTCGATCAGGCGGCCAGCCAGATCGCCAGCACGACCATCGAGCGTTCTGTCACCAGTCAGTCTTCCGAAGTCCAGGTCGAGCGCCTGCGATCCGTCGACCGCAGCCAGCAATCGGACCTGGCCAGCAACATGGTCGAGATGTCCATGGGCAAGATCCAGGCGGAGCTGGGCGTGAAAGTCGCCAAGGCCGCCGATGAAGTGCTCGGTACGCTGATCGACACCTACGCTTGACCCTCCCTCGGTAGCCCTGGCCGTTTTTGCGGGCAGGGTGGCCCGCGCAAGAACACCCTGCACATCCCCTTCTGCCGTCTTGCTGGCCTGCCAGCTCCTACACTCAATTTAGCTTCCGAATATTTCACGGCATTCGCTGTGGACCTTGGCGTGCAAGGCCTGCAGGGGATCGATGACGAACGGTGTTTGCGTGGTGCTTGACAAGGTTTGGGCGTAAACGTATGTTTCAAACAACTGTTTGACCGCCACAATAAATCAACGCGGTTGTTCATTCCCGGTTACATCAGCAGAGGTTTATCGCTATGCCTGACTACAAGGCCCCCTTGCGTGATATTCGCTTCGTTCGTGACGAGCTGCTCGGCTATGAAGCGCACTATCAGAGCCTGCCGGCTTGCCAGGACGCTACTCCAGACATGGTTGACGCCATCCTCGAGGAAGGCGCGAAGTTTTGTGAGCAGGTACTGGCCCCTCTGAACCGTGTGGGTGACCTGGAAGGCTGCACCTGGAGCGAATCCGGCGTTAAGACCCCGACGGGCTTCAAAGAGGCTTACAAGCAATTCGTCGAAGGCGGCTGGCCAAGCCTGGCTCACGATGTCGAGCATGGCGGTCAAGGCCTGCCGGAGTCCCTGGGCCTGGCTGTCAGTGAAATGGTCGGCGAAGCCAACTGGTCGTGGGGCATGTACCCAGGCCTGTCCCATGGCGCGATGAACACCATCTCCGAGCACGGCACGCCTGAGCAGCAAGAGGCTTACCTGACCAAGCTGGTATCCGGCGAGTGGACCGGCACCATGTGCCTGACCGAACCGCACTGCGGCACCGACCTGGGCATGCTGCGCACCAAGGCCGAACCTCAGGCCGACGGTTCCTACAAAGTCACCGGCACCAAGATCTTCATCTCGGCCGGTGAGCACGACATGGCCGACAACATCGTCCATATCGTTCTGGCCCGCCTGCCGGATGCACCGGCTGGCACCAAAGGCATCTCGCTGTTCATCGTGCCGAAGTTCCTGCCGAACGCCGATGGCTCCGTCGGCCAGCGCAACGCCGTGAGCTGTGGTTCCCTGGAACACAAGATGGGTATCCACGGCAACGCCACCTGCGTGATGAACTTCGACGCGGCCACCGGTTTCCTGATCGGCCCGGCGAACAAAGGCCTGAACTGCATGTTCACCTTCATGAACACCGCTCGCCTGGGTACCGCGCTGCAAGGCCTGGCCCACGCCGAGATCGGTTTCCAGGGTGGCCTGAAATACGCTCGCGATCGTCTGCAAATGCGTTCCCTGACTGGCCCGAAAGCGCCGGACAAGGCCGCCGACCCGATCATCGTGCACCCTGACGTACGTCGCATGCTGTTGACCATGAAGGCTTTCGCCGAAGGCAACCGTGCCATGGTCTACTTCACCGCCAAGCAGGTCGACATCGTCAAATACGGCGTGGATGAAGAAGAGAAGAAGAAAGCCGATGCACTGCTGGCCTTCATGACGCCGATCGCCAAAGCCTTCATGACCGAAGTCGGCTTCGAAGCCGCCAACCACGGTGTGCAGATCTACGGTGGCCACGGCTTCATCGCCGAGTGGGGCATGGAGCAGAACGTTCGCGACAGCCGCATTTCCATGCTGTACGAAGGCACCACCGGCATCCAGGCGCTGGACCTGCTGGGCCGTAAAGTGCTGATGACCCAAGGCGAAGCCCTGAAAGGCTTCACCAAGATCGTCCACAAGTTCTGCCAGAGCAACGAAGGCAACGAGTCGGTCAAAGAGTTCGTCGCACCGCTGGCTGCGCTGAACAAGGAATGGGGCGAGCTGACCATGAAGGTCGGTATGGCAGCCATGAAAGACCGTGAAGAAGTTGGTGCCGCGTCCGTGGACTACCTGATGTACTCCGGTTATGCCTGCCTGGCTTACTTCTGGGCCGACATGGCGCGCCTGGCTGCCGAGAAGCTGGCTGCCGGTACCACCGAAGAGGCGTTCTACACCGCCAAGCTGCAGACTGCGCGCTTCTACTTCCAGCGCATCCTGCCACGTACCCGCACTCATGTTGCGGCCATGCTGTCGGGTGCCAACAACCTGATGGACATGAAAGAAGAAGATTTCGGCCTGGCTTACTAAGCCTTACCGAGGTTCATTCAGAAGCCGCTTCTCCTTCGGGAGAAGCGGCTTTTTTGTGCGCGGAATGAATCTGAAAATAATCCGACTAAAACGTTAAGAAGAAGCCGATCCCTGCCGTTACAGAGGTGGCAATGTGACATGTGTCACATTTGTGCTGTTTAACTATGCCAGGTGAAGGCATAGTGCCATCAACTGTTTAGCCGCGTCGGAGCTTTACCTTGCCGCGTTCTTCTGCTGTACGTTTCAGCCATTTTCTTCCGTCATTGTTACTCCTGCTTGCGGGGCTTGCGGCCGCCTACGTCAAGGATCTCAACGTCTTCTTCACCTCGCTGTTCAACGTCCTGCCGACCCTGGTGCTGTTGCTCGGCGGTGCCTACTGCGCGGTGTATCGACGCCAGCGTGAACTGTTCCTGATGGTCACGGTGTACATCGCCTATTTCCTGCTCGATACCCAGACCGACTATTACCGCGACAACGGCAAGGTGCGCGAGGATGCGGCCGTGGTGTTCCACTTGGTCTGCCTGCTGCTGCCGCTGCTGTTCGGCCTGTTCGCGGCCTGGCAGGAGCGCACCCACCTGTTCCAGGACATGGTGGCGCGCTTTGCCGTATTGCTCGCCTTTGGCAGTGTGGCGTTGGGGCTGGAACAGAGTTATCCCCAGGCGCTGCTGGCCTGGCTGGCGGAAATCCGTTGGCCGGCCCTGCACGGCGCCTGGATGAGCCTGATCCAGTTGTCGTATCCGGTGTTTCTCGCCGCCTTCCTGTTGCTGACGATCCAGTACTGGCGCAACCCGCGCCCGCTGCATGCGGCGCAACTGGTGGGGTTGCTGGGGCTGTTCTGGATGCTACCCAAGACTTTCATCCTGCCCTTTACCTTGAACATCATGTGCAGCCAGGTGATGTTGATGATCGCCGCAGCCGTTGCCCACGAGGCGTATCAGATGGCGTTCCGCGACGAGCTGACCGGCTTGCCGGGCCGCCGCGCCTTGAACGAGCGCATGCAGCGCCTGGGCCGCAACTATGTGCTGGCGATGAGCGATGTCGATCACTTCAAGAAATTCAACGACACCCACGGCCACGACGTGGGTGACCAGGTGCTGCGCCTGGTCGCCAGCAAGCTGTCGAAAGTCAGCGGCGGCGGTCGCGCCTACCGTTATGGCGGCGAGGAGTTTGCTGTGGTGTTCGCCGGCAAGACCCTCGAGGAATGCATGCCGCACCTGGAGGTCATTCGCGAGACCATCGCCAACTACAACATCCAGTTGCGCAATCAGGAGAACCGCCCCCAGGACGACCAGCAGGGGCGTCAGCGCCGGGGCGCGGCCGCAGCGTCCAGCGTGTCGGTGACCGTCAGTATCGGTGTCGCCGAGCGGCAGATGGAGCACCGCTCGCCGGAAGAGGTGCTCAAGTCCGCCGACCAGGCGTTGTACAGCGCCAAGGGCGCGGGGCGTAACTGCGTCATGGCCTTCGGTCAGAACCGTCGTGGCGCGGTGCGCATGGACACCGCTGCGGGTTGAGTGATAGCGGCGCATTCAGCGTCTGGACTGTGATTGGCAGGTCGGATGAGCGGCAGTAGGTTGGATCGATCTGCTGCCGGAGAAACCACCATGCCCGAGTACAAAGCTCCCCTGCGCGACATGCGCTTTTTGATCGACCACGTCTTCGACTTTCACTCCAGCTATGCGGCTCTGGGGGCCAGCGATGCCAGCCCGGACATGGTGGCCGCGATCCTCGAAGAAGGGGCGAAGTTCTGTGAAAACGTACTGGCGCCGCTGAACCGCTCCGGCGACGAAGAAGGCTGCCATTTCGACAATGGCGTGGTCACCACGCCCAAAGGCTTCAAGCAGGCTTTCGCCCAGTATGTGGAAGGCGGCTGGCACGGCCTGGCAGCGGACCCGAGCTACGGTGGCCAGGGCCTGCCGCATTCACTGGGGTTGGTGATCAGCGAGATGGTCGGCTCCAGCAACACTTCCTGGGGCATGTACCCGGGCCTGACTCACGGTGCCATGTCGGCGATTCATGCCCACGGCAGTGAAGAACAAAAGCAGACCTACCTGAGTAAGCTCACCGCCGGCCAATGGACCGGCACCATGTGCCTGACCGAAGCCCACTGCGGCACTGACCTGGGCATCATCAAGACCCGCGCCGTGCCCCAGGCCGACGGCAGCTATGCGGTCTCCGGCAGTAAGATTTTCATCTCGGCCGGCGAGCACGACATGAGTGAAAACATCATCCATCTGGTGCTGGCCAAGCTGCCCGATGCGCCGGCGGGCACCAAGGGTATTTCGCTGTTCATCGTGCCCAAGTTCCTGCCCAACGCCGACGGCGAGGCGGGCGAGCGCAATGCTGTGAGCTGCGGCTCCATCGAGCACAAGATGGGCATCAAGGCCTCGGCCACCTGCGTGCTGAACTTCGATGGCGCCAAGGGGTTCCTGATCGGTGAGGCCAACAAGGGCCTGAACTGCATGTTCACCATGATGAACCACGCGCGCCTCGGTACCGGGATGCAGGGGCTGTGTCTGGGCGAGGCGAGCTTCCAGGGCGCAATCAAATACGCCAACGACCGTCTGCAGATGCGCTCCCTGACCGGGCCGAAGGCGCCGGACAAGGCCGCCGACCCGATCATCGTCCACCCCGATGTGCGGCGCATGCTGCTGACCATGAAAGCCTTCAACGAAGGCAATCGTGCCCTGGCCTATTTCACCGCGCAGTTGCTGGATGTGGCGCACCTGGCCGCCGATGAGACCCAGCGCCAGGATGCCGAGAACCTGTTGGCCTTCCTGACGCCGATCTGCAAGGCCTTCATGACTGAAACCGGGCTGGAAGTGACCAACCACGGCATGCAGGTGTTTGGCGGGCATGGCTTCATCCGCGAGTGGGGCATGGAGCAACTGGTGCGCGATTGTCGCATCGCCCCGATCTATGAAGGCACCAACGGCATCCAGGCCCTGGATCTGCTGGGGCGCAAGGTGCTCGGCAGCCAGGGCAAGCTGCTGATGGGCTTCACCAAGATCGTCCATAAGTTCTGTGCGGCCAATGCCGAGCATCTACAGCTCAAGGGGCATGTGGCGCAGCTCAATGGGCTCAACCAGCAATGGGGCGCGCTGACCACCAAGGTCGGGATGGCGGCGATGAAGAACCCCGATGAGGTCGGGGCCGCGGCGCTGGATTACTTGATGTACAGCGGTTACATCATCCTCGCCTATCTGTGGCTGCGCATGGCGCTGGTGGCCCAGGCCCGGCTCGATGCTGGTGAAGAGGATGCCGATTATTGCCAGGCCAAGCTGGCGACCTGCGAGTTCTACTTCAAGCGCCTGCTGCCGCGCACGGCGTCCCATCAGGCAGCGATCGAGGCGGGCAGTGATTGCCTGATGAAGCTGCCGGCGGAGCTGTTTTCGCTCTAGGTTTCCATGTAATCGTCCATCGCGGGCAAACCCACTCCTGCAGGCTTTTGCGGGGATGGGTTTGCCTGCGATTTTTGGTGACTAAAAATTACATAAAAGTCACTAGTTGACCCTATGTGTCGCAAAAGTTGTTCGGGTACACTCGAGCTTTCGTAAATGGGGCCGTTCGGGTCCACTTGTTTAGATCTTGCGAGGTTTGCCATGGCTGACTACAAAGCGCCCCTGCGCGATATGCGCTTCGTCCTCAATGAAGTTTTCGAGGTCGCCAAACTCTGGGCCGAACTGCCTGCTCTGGCCGACACCGTCGACGCCGAAACCGTCGAAGCGATTCTTGAGGAAGCCGGCAAAGTCACCGGCAAGAGTATCGCCCCGCTGAGCCGCGGCGCGGATGAAGAGGGCTGCCACTGGAGCGACGGCGCGGTCACCACGCCCGCAGGTTTTCCACAGGCCTACCAGACTTATGCCGAAGGCGGCTGGGTTGGCGTCGGCGGCGATCCGACCTACGGCGGCATGGGCATGCCCAAGGCGGTATCGGCCCAGGTCGAGGAAATGGTCAACTCGGCCAGCCTGTCGTTCGGCCTCTACCCGATGCTGACCGCGGGCGCCTGCCTGTCGATCAACGCCCACGCCAGCGAAGAATTGAAGGCGGCCTACCTGCCGAACATGTATGCGGGCGTTTGGGCCGGCTCCATGTGCCTCACCGAGCCCCATGCCGGCACCGACCTGGGCATCATCCGCACCAAGGCCGAACCGCAGGCCGACGGCTCCTACAAGGTCAGCGGCACCAAGATCTTCATCACCGGCGGTGAGCACGACCTGACCGAGAACATCATTCACCTGGTGCTGGCCAAGCTGCCGGATGCGCCAGCGGGGCCGAAAGGCATTTCGCTGTTCCTGGTGCCGAAGTTCCTGGTCAACGCCGACGGCAGCCTGGGTGCGCGCAACCCGGCGAACTGCGGGTCGATCGAACACAAGATGGGCATCCAGGCCTCGGCCACCTGTGTGATGAACTTCGACGAAGCCGTCGGCTACATCGTCGGCGAGCCGAACAAAGGCCTGGCGGCGATGTTCACGATGATGAACTACGAGCGTCTGGGTGTCGGTATCCAGGGCCTGGCCTCGGGCGAGCGTTCCTACCAGAACGCCGTGGAGTACGCCCGCGATCGCCTGCAAAGCCGCTCGCCGACCGGCCCACAAGCCAAGGACAAGGTCGCCGACCCGATCATCGTGCACCCCGACGTGCGGCGCATGCTGCTGACCATGAAAGCCGCGAACGAAGGCGGCCGCGCGTTCTCCACCTATGTGGCGATGCAACTGGATACCGCCAAGTTCAGCGAAGACGCTGTGGTGCGTAAGCGCGCGGAAGATCTGGTGGCCCTGCTGACGCCGGTGGCCAAGGCTTTCCTCACCGATCTGGGGTTGGAAACCACGGTTCACGGCCAGCAGATTTTCGGCGGCCACGGCTACATCCGCGAATGGGGCCAGGAACAGCTGGTGCGCGATGTGCGCATTACCCAGATCTATGAAGGCACCAACGGCATCCAGGCGCTGGACCTGGTCGGGCGCAAGATCGTCGGTAGCGGCGGGGCGTTCTACAAGCTGTTCGCGGACGAGATTCGCCATTTCACCGCAACCGCCAGCGCCGATCTGGCCGAGTTCACCAAGCCATTGAACGATGCGTTGGATAACCTGGACGAGCTGACTGCCTGGCTGCTGGATAGGGCCAAGAGCAATCCGAACGAAATCGGCGCGGCCTCGGTCGAATACCTGCAAGCATTCGGATACACGGCGTACGCCTATATGTGGGCATTGATGGCCAAAGCGGCCCAGGGCAAGGAGTCGCAAGACGATTTCTACGCCAGCAAGCTGGGTACCGCGCGCTTCTACTTCGCTCGGCTGCTGCCGCGTATTCACTCGCTGAGCGCATCGGTGAAGGCGGGTAGCGAATCACTGTTCCTGCTGGATGCGGCGCAGTTCTGAGTGTGTGTGCGTCATGTAAGCTTTCTCTTACATGACGTGCTGCTAATCACCCATATCGGCAGATTGGATCCAGAGCTAATCTACTTCACATGGACGTCGCGCAGGAAGCGCAAAGCAATAACACGGACACGTAGGATTCCGCCAGGATGGTGGAGTGAAAAGGATGTCAGGGAAACAGTCTGCAAAGCCCCGCTTCGGCGGGGTTTTCTTTTGCCCGCGTTTTTTATCTGCGCTTGTTCAACCAAGTCCTTCCAGCGTCGCCGGGCCGCTCATTTCTTCTTCCAGCAAGGTTCGCAGCAACGCCAGGGTTGCCTGCTGACGCTGTACATCACGACATACCAGCCCCACTTTCAACGGCACCCTCGGTTCGCTCAGCGGTTTCCATAGCAGGTCCGTATGACTGTGGGTCTGACGCGAGCGCCCCGGCAGGACCGTGGCCAGGCGGGTGTTGGGCAGGCTGTCGAGAATCCCCGCCATATTGTTCAGTTCCGCCTGCACCTGTGGCCGGCGCCCGAGGTTGGTCAGTTGCGCCTGCCAGATCTGGCGTATCTGGAACTCCTCGCCCAGCAACAGCATGGGCAGCTCCGCGGCCTGGCTCATGGAGACTTTCTTGAATTCGCGCAGGGGATGTTCGGCGGGAATCACCAGGGTCAACTCATCTTCGTAGAGTTGCACACCGTGTAGTCCCGGTTGGCGCGGGGGCAGATAACTGATGCCGATATCCAATGAGCCATTGAGCAGGCGCCGTTCGATTTCCAGGCCAGTCAGTTCATAGATCTGCACCACCAGATGCGGCTGGGCCTTGCGCACTCGTTCGAGCATCTGTGGCACCAGGCTGCTGTGCACGGTTTGCAGTACGCCGATTGCCAATGTGCGCAGGGCTTGGCCCTTGAAGTTGCCCAGGGCTTCGCGAGCTCGCTGCATACCGTCGAGCAAGGGCAGGGCATGGTTGTACAGGGTATGGGCCGCCAGGGTCGGTAACAGGCGCTTGCTGCTGCGTTCGAACAGGCTGACGTCGAGGTTCTGTTCCAGCTGACGGATCTGTTGCGAGAGCGCGGGTTGGGAGATCGACAGGCGCTCGGCGGCGCGTCCCACGTGACCTTCTTCATACACCGCGACGAAATAACGCAGTTGTTTAAAATCCATAAGTTCTGCTTATCGAAAAAGCTGGAAAATCGAAATGGCCCGATATGCCATAGAAGCCTAGTCTAACCCCTATTCACAGGGTTAACAGGGCCAGAAGGCGCGATGAATACCGTTTACGTGGATGGTGTTTACATAGGCAAGGCAAAAAACCTCGGACAGGGTTTGATCAGTGATACGGACAAACGTCCGGTTGCAAACCGACTCTGGTTATGGCCGCAGGGCCTGGGCAGCGACGAACACGGCGACCCGCGCTTTCATACCGGCCCGGAGCGGGCGCTGCACCATTATCCCGCCGAGCACTACTGCTACTGGCGCAAGCGTTATCCACAGATCGATTGGTGCGCCCCAGCCTTTGGCGAAAACCTGTCCACCCACGGCCTGAGCGAAGAGCAGGTCTGCCTGGGCGATATGTTTCGCTGGGGCGGCGCGCTGCTGCAGGTCAGCCAGCCACGCTCGCCCTGTTATCGCCTGAGCCACCGCTGGGGCATCCCCGAGCTGCCACAATTGGCGCAAAACAATGGTCGCTGCGGCTGGTTCTACCGGGTGCTCAAACCCGGCTTCGTCAGTGCCGATCAGCCTTTCGAGCTGATCCAGCGCAGTTATCCGGGGCTGACCGTGGCCTGGGCCCTGCGCTGTTTTTATAGAGAACCTCTGGAGCATGCGGGCTTGAAGAAATTGGTGGACTGTCCGGCACTGGCGTCGCGTTGGCGCGACATCGCGATCAAGCGCATGCGCACCGGCCTGGTCGAGGATTGGTCTTCGCGCCTGCTGGGCCTGCCGCTGGAAGGGTTGAGCGCATGAACCTGTTCAGCCTGCGTCGCCCTCAGCCAAGCCTCGATGACCTGACGGCCGAGCCCTACCTGTCGCCGATGAGCGACAACCTTTCCAGTGAGTGCCTGATGCCCAGTGTCCAGCGACCCCATCCAGTATTTGTCCGTGGCCAGGGCTCATGGCTGTGGGACAGCGATGATCGCGCCTATCTCGACTTCGTCCAGGGCAACGCCGCCAACAGCCTTGGCCATAGCCCCTCGGTGCTGGTCAAGGCGTTGACGGCTCAGGCCCAGTCGCTGATCAACCCCGGCTCGGGCTTTTACAACCGTGGCATGCTCAACCTCAGCGAACGCTTGTGCCGCAGTACCGGTAGCGACCAGGCCTATCTGTTAAGCAGTGGCAGCGAAGCCTGCGAGGCGGCGATCAAGCTGGCCCGCAAATGGGGCCAGCTGCATCGCGGTGGCGCCTCTAAGATCATCACCGCCAGCGGTAGCTGTCACGGTCGTAGCTTTGCGGCAATGTCGGCGTCGGCCAGCAGCAACATCGCCAATCGCTTCGAGCCACAGCTGGCGGGTTTCAGCCATGTTCCCTTCAACGATCTGCCGGCGTTGCATGCTGCGGTGGACGCGCAGACCGTGGCGATCATGCTTGAGCCGATCCAGGGCGAGGCCGGGGTGATTCCGGCGACCGAGCATTACCTCAAGGGTGTCGAGCGGCTGTGTCGCGAGCTGGGCATCCTGCTGATCCTGGATGAAGTGCAGACCGGCATCGGCCGCTGCGGCACCTTGCTGGCTGAACAGGTCTATGGCGTGCGCGCCGACATCGTTGCCCTGGGCAAAGGCCTTGGCGGCGGCGTGCCCTTGGCGGCCTTGCTGGCGCGTGGCAAGGCCTGCTGCTTCGAGGTGGGAGAGCTGAATGGCACCCATCACGGCAATGCCCTGATGACCGCGGCGGGCATGGCGGTGCTCGATAGCGTGCTGGACAACAGCTTTCTCGAGCATGTGCGGGACAACGGCCAGTATTTGCGCGAAGGGCTGGCCCGCCTGGCTAACCGTTATGCCCAGGGAGAATTGCGCGGGCAGGGCTTGTTCTGGGGGCTGAGCCTGGCCGACGACTCGGCCGAGGCCGTGGTCAAGGCGGCCCGCTACGAAGGTCTGTTGCTGGCCGCGACACAGCCGGACTGCCTGCGGTTTACCCCGGCGCTGACGGTGAGCAAGGCGAATATCGACGAAATGCTGCTGCGTCTGGCGCGGGCCTTTTCGCGAGTACGCACAGCGCAGTTGCAATGCCGCAAGGGGCTGGTGGTTTAAAGCCAGCCCTGGGCCCGCCATACCCGATCTTGCCCTGACAGAATTCCTGAACCGTCTCGCGGTATAACGCATCGCCCCGTGTCCGATTTTTCGCACGGGGCGTTTTTTTGTCTCGGGCTTTTGCAAAACCACTAGCAAGTCTTGAAGGCCATCATCCAGAGAGGATTCCTTAGGCTCATCCGCCAGGACGGTGGGGGCTGCATGGGATGAAAGACCACCGGGCAGCTTGGGTTGAACCTATATACCACTGAGTGGTATGTTTTTGGGAAAGGAAGCCATGACCATCCGGTTGTTCAAAACCAAAGGTTTTGCTGTCGCGGCGAAAAAGGCCTTGATTCATGACAATGAGCTGTTGGCCGCATTCAGCGAGTTATGCCGTGGCCAGGCTGATGACCTCGGTGGTGGGGTCTGGAAAAAACGCCTGAACGCCAACCGCCATCGTTCGATCGTCCTGGCCAGGGGCCGACGCTACTGGGTGTTCCAGTTCCTGTTCGCCAAGCAGGACCAGAGCAATATCAGCCACCAGGAGCTGCAGGCGTTCCGTGCGCTGGCCAAGGCTTACGAAGGGCTGGATGGCTGGCAGATCCAGCAGCTACTCGAGATGAAAGCGTTTGTGGAGATCAGACATGAGCAAGCCATTCAAGACTGAAGCCCTTGGATCGATACACGAGTCGGCCAGTGCCCTGCACGCCATCGGCGCCATCGGCAAAACCACCATGCGCCAGTTCGATGAGGCCTGTATCGCGCCAGTGCCGGCGAGCATTCCCGCGGAGCAGATCAAGCTGCTGCGCGAGCGGAGCAATGTCAGCCAGCCGGTCTTTGCCCGTTACCTGAACACCAGCGCGTCCACGGTGAAACAGTGGGAGTCCGGCGAGAAACACCCGAGCGGGATGGCGCTCAAGCTGCTGAGCATCGTGCAGAAACATGGCCTTGAGATACTGGCGTGAGCCGGTACTGAAACACCGGCTGCCTGAGGATAAAACTGGCCCTTGGCCAGAATCGACTGAACCCTGCCAAACGCCATGGGTCGATTAGCTGTGAGGCTCGTACGAGTCGATTTCTATCAGGAGCTGCCCCATGGACTTTATCCGCATCATCATCGCCATTCTGTTGCCGCCATTGGGAGTGTTCCTGCAGGTGGGGTTCGGCGGTGCGTTCTGGCTGAATATCCTGCTGACCCTGTGCGGCTACATCCCGGGTATCGTGCATGCGGTGTACATCATCGCCAAGCGCTGAGCCTGGCGCCTGCTCCTGCACAGGAGCAGGCTTGTCCCCTTGGGCGCCGACTACTGCGGTGTGCCCGTCAATTCCATTACCCGTCGATAAAACAGCCATTCCTGTTCCAGGGCGTGGGCCTGATTGGCGGCCTTGCGAAAGCCATGGCGTTCATCCGGGTAATAGTGCGCTTCGGCCGCAATGCCGTTGTCCTGCAAGGCCTTGAGCATGTCCCGGGTCTGCTGGGGCACCACCACGGCGTCGAGTTCGCCCTGGAAGAAAACCACCGGTACGCGGATATTGCCGGCATGCAACAGCGGGGTGCGGGCCTTGTAGCGTTCGGCATCCTGTTCGGGGTCGCCGATCAGCCAGTCCAGGTAGTCGCCTTCGAACTTGTGGGTGGCTCGCCCCAGGGCGACCGGGTCGCTGACGCCATACAGGCTGGCGCCGGCACGGAACACATCGGCAAAGGCCAGCGCGCAAAGGGTGGTGTAGCCGCCGGCACTGCCACCGCGGATGAACGCCCGGTCACCATCGATCAGGCCTTGTCGGGCCAGATAGGCGACCACCGCACAGGCGTCCTGCACATCCACCTCGCCCCAGCTCAGGTGCAGGGCTTGCCGGTACTCGCGGCCATAACCGCTGCTGCCGCGGTAGTTCAGGTCGGCCACGGCGAAGCCCCGCTGGGCCCAGTACTGGATGCGCGGGTCGAGTATCGGGTAACAGGCCGAGGTCGGGCCGCCGTGGATGAACACCACCAGCGGCGGCCGGTCGTCATCGCTCATGGCCGGGTAGAAAAAGCCGTGGGCCTCGCCCTGGCCGCTGGGATAGCGCAGGGTTTGCGGACGGCTGATCTGCTCGGGCGGCAGCGGCGTCACGCCGCCTGCCAGGACGGTGACCCGCTGCGACTGACGATCGATGGCAACCACCGCAGACGGGCTGACAGGTGAAGCCGCGACGCAATAGATAAACCGCTCATCCAGCGCCAGGTTGCGGAAGCGACTGTAGCCGCCGCTGAAGTCCTGCAGTGAACCCTCGGCCAGGCGCAACCCCAGGCGACCGAAGCCGCCTTGCGTCCAGGTGCCCAGCCAGCTGTCGCCACCCAGCGGCAGCCAGGTGCAGCCGCCCAATTGCCAGGGGGCCGGGGCGTGATCGGCAGCGGCGCAAGACAGCACTTGCAGGCCGTTGGGCGTTTCACCCCAGGGTTGCCAGAACCCAGCGCGGTCGGTCAGGCAATACAGGCGGCCGGCTTCATCGAAGCGTGGTTGTTGCAGCGACTCCTCTGCACCGTCGCCAGCCAGGCACTGTGGGTCATCCCAACGGCCATTGGCCAGGCGCGCGGCGACCATCAGGCGGGTCGAGGTCCAGGGCTGATGCGGTCGGTCCCATTCGATCCAGGCCAGGCGCTGACCGTCCGGGCTCAAGGTGGGAGCGGCATAGAAATCCGCCCCTTCGGCCAGCAGTTGGCGTTTGCCGTTATCGGAGTCGATGGCCACCAGGCGATGCCGGTTGTTGTGTTCTTCCACTGCCAGCACCTGGCCGGCGGCGAACTGCAGGTCGCCATAACGGCACTCGCCGGAGGTCAGGGCTATCGGCGTTTCGCCTTGCAGCGACTGTCGGTAGAGCTGCTGATCCGCTTCGTTGACGAACACCAGCCCGTCATCGCTCAGGCAAAAGGCGCCGCCGCCATATTCGTAGACCCGGCTGCGCACGCTGAAACCTTGCGGCGTCAGGCAGCGGGCCTGGTTGTCGCGCCAGTGCCAGATCCGGCAGGCGGCATCTTCGGGACGGTATTCGTTCCAGAACAGGCCGTTGGCGCCGAGCCGCAGTTCGGCGAAATCGATGCCGGCGGCGACGGCTTGGGCGGCGCTGAAGGATTCAGCCTTTGGCGATGAGGCGCGAGTTTCGTTCATTACGGAAGGCCAGTTGCTCGATGGTCTGGGTGGCGTGCTCGGCTTCTTCGCGGGCCTTGAGGATCACGCCGTGATGGGGCGACTTGCTGCACACCGGGTCGGCATTGCTGGCATCGCCCGTGAGCATGAAGGCCTGGCAGCGGCAGCCGCCGAAGTCCTTTTCCTTTTCATCGCAGGAGCGGCACGGCTCGGGCATCCAGTCGTAGCCGCGGAAGCGGTTGAAGCCAAAGGAGTCGTACCAGATGTGTTGCATGCTGTGGTCGCGCACATTGGGGAACTGCACGGGCATCTGCCGGGCGCCGTGGCAGGGCAGGGCGGTGCCGTCCGGGGTGACCGTGAGGAAGATGCTGCCCCAGCCGTTCATGCAGGCTTTCGGGCGTTCCTCGTAATAATCCGGGGTGACGAAAATCAGTTTGCACGGATGCCCTTCGGCTTCCAGCCTGGCGCGGTATTCGTTGGTGATGCGTTCGGCACGCACCAGTTGTTCCTTGGTCGGCAACAGGCCGACGCGGTTGAGCTGGGCCCAGCCGTAGAACTGGCAGGTGGCGAGCTCGACGAAGTCGGCTTCCAGGGCGATGCACAGCTCGATGATGCGGTCGATCCGGTCGATGTTGTGCCGATGAGTGACGAAGTTCAGCACCATCGGGTAGCCGTGGGCCTTCACCGCCCGGGCCATTTCCAGCTTCTGGGCGAAGGCTTTTTTCGAGCCGGCCAGCAGGTTGTTCACCTGCTCGTCGCTGGCCTGGAAACTGATCTGGATATGGTCGAGCCCGGCCTTCTTGAAGTCGCTGATCTTCTGCTCGGTCAGGCCAATGCCCGAGGTGATCAGGTTGGTGTAGAACCCCAGCTTGCGCGCCTCGCCGATCAGCTCGGCGAGGTCCTGGCGCACCAGTGGTTCGCCACCGGAAAAGCCCAGCTGCGCGGCGCCCATTTCCCGGGCTTCACGAAACACCTTGAGCCACTGCTCGGTGCTCAGCTCCTTGCCCTGCTCGGCGAAATCCAGCGGGTTGGAGCAATACGGGCATTGCAGCGGGCAGCGGTACGTCAGCTCGGCCAGCAGCCACAGCGGCAGGCCGACTTCCGGCTTGGGCGGTATCGGCGCTGGTGAATCAGCCAAGTTCGATCCAGTGCTGTGCACGGGCGACCTCCATGAATTGCTCGATGTCGTCACCGAGTTCGGGCACGTCGGGGAATTGGATCTCCAATTCCTTGATGATCGCCGCGACATCCCGTTCACCGTCGATCAACCCGCCGATCAGCGCGGCGCTCTCGTTGAGCTTGATCATGCCTTCAGGGTAGAGCAGTACATGGCCCTTCTGCGCCGGTTCGTACTGGAAGCGGTAGCCGGGGCGCCAGGTCGGGGTCTTGCTGCGATCGAAGCTCATAGGGTGATTCCTTTATGCCAGACCCGTTGTGCGGTGACGCTGTGGTACGGCGGGCGATTGAGTTCATAGGCCATGCTCATGGCGTCGAGCATGCTCCAAAGGATGTCCAGTTTGAACTGGAGAATTTCCAGCATGCGCTCCTGGCCGGCGCGGGTGGTGTAGTGCTGCAGGGTGATCGCCAGGCCGTGCTCGACATCGCGCCGCGCCTGGCCCAGGCGCGTGCGGAAGTATTCATAGCCGGCCGGGTCGATCCACGGGTAATGCTGGGGCCAGCTGTCGAGACGCGACTGATGGATCTGCGGTGCGAACAGCTCGGTCAGCGAGCTGCTGGCGGCTTCCTGCCAGCTGGCGCGGCGGGCGAAGTTGACGTAGGCGTCGACGGCGAAACGCACGCCCGGCAGCACCAGTTCTTGCGAGCGCAGTTGGTCCGGATCGAGACCGACAGCCTGCCCCAGGCGCAACCAGGCCTCGATGCCACCGTCTTCGCCGGGGGCGCCGTCGTGGTCCAGCAGGCGCTGAATCCACTCGCGACGAATTTCCCGGTCCGGGCAGTTGGCGAGGATCGCCGCGTCCTTGAGCGGGATGTTCACCTGGTAGTAGAAGCGGTTGGCGACCCAGCCCTGGATCTGCTCGCGGGTCGCCCGGCCTTGGTACATCGCCACATGGTACGGATGGTGGATGTGGTAGTAGGCGCCCTTGGCCCGCAGGGCCTGCTCGAATTCGGCGGGGGACATTGCTGTGTCAGTCATTGCGGTTCTCCGGGGAACAACCGTGGATAGTGTTGCCTGATCTGGCCTCATCGCGGGCAAGCCTCGCTCCTACGGACAGCGCTACCTGTAGGAGCGAGCGGGCGGCGATCCGACTTGCCCGTAATAGCTCCTGTGGTTACAGCTCGATACTCATGCCGTCGTAAGCCACTTCAACGTTACGCCGCGCCAGCTCCGCACGTTCGGCGGAGTCCTCGTCGAGGATCGGGTTGGTGTTGTTGATGTGGATAAGAATCTTGCGCTGCTCCGGCAGTTGCTCCAGCACTTCCAGCATGCCGCCGGGGCCGTTCTGCGCCAGGTGGCCCATTTCCCGCCCGGTCCGGGTGCCGACGCCGCGGCGCTGCATCTCGTCGTCTTCCCACAGGGTGCCGTCCACCAGCAGGCAGTCGCTGCCGTTCATGATTTCCAGCAGCGCTGCATCGACCTTGCCCAGTCCAGGGGCGTAGAACAATTTGCCGCCGGTACGCAGGTCTTCGACGATCAGGCCGATGTTATCGCCCGGGTGCGGGTCGAAGCGATGGGGCGAATAGGGCGGCGCGGCGCTGCGCAATGGCAGCGGGCTGAAGCGCAGGTTCGGGCAGGCCGGGATGGTGAAGCTCTGGTCGAGTTCGATGCGGTTCCAGTTCAGCCCGCCGTTCCAGTGGGTGAGCATGGTGAACAGCGGGAAACCGCTGCTGAGGTCTTCATGGACCATGTCGGTGCACCAGACCTGATGCGGGCAGCCTTCGCGCAGGCTGAGTAGGCCGGTGGTGTGGTCGATCTGGCTGTCCATCAGGATGATCGCGCTGATCCCGGTGTCGCGCAGGGCGCGGCCCGGTTGCATCGGGGCGAAGCTCTGGAGCTGGGCGCGGATGTCCGGCGAGGCGTTGCACAGGACCCAGTTCACGCCGTCATCGGAAATGGCGATGGACGATTGGGTGCGAGCCTTTGCCCGCAGGCTGCCGTCGCGAAAGCCCGCGCAGTTCGCGCAGTTGCAGTTCCACTGCGGAAAACCGCCACCGGCGGCGGAACCTAGAATCTGGACAAACATGGCCGCTCCATCAGGTTAAAGCTGAAAATAAAAACGCCCCGGCGAGCCGAGGCGTTGCACTGCGCAAGCAATCAACGGCTGGCGAAGTACATGGTGACTTCAAAGCCGATACGCAGGTCGGTGTAAGCAGGTTTGGACCAGGACATAGAGGTGCTCCTTCAGGTGGGTGGGACGGTTGAGATCTATACATATAGTCCACCTCCAACCGGAGATGTTCAGATGCTTAGGGGGCTATCTTACTAAATTCCCCCTGGGGAATGACCGTATTTGTTGAAGAAAGCTCGTTGCAGCCAGGGTAACGATCATTTTCCCGCTTGCCAGGGTTCGCCCGGATAGGCACCGCTTGCCAGGCAGCGCCAGCCGCCTTGCGCCTGCTGCAACTGTTCGGCTGCGAGCAACAGCTGTGGCCGGGTCGCCGCCATCATCTCCTGTTGCAATTGCTCCAGGTAATCCGACGGATGGCCGGCCAGTCGCCCCTGCCAGAGCAGCTCGGCCAGTTGCGCCACGGGCAATGCACGGGCATCGAACTGGGCGGCGAGGTTAGCTTTCAGATCGTCCAGTGAGCTGTCATCCAGTGTTTCGATCAACTCGGGCAACCGCGCCAGGAACGTCCGGATATGCTCGATGATTTCGCTCAGCGAAGCGCTGGGCGATTGCACGCCGAACAGCAGCCCGGTCTGGCCGTTGATCTGTCGCACGCCGCTGAACACCGCATAACCCAGTTGCAACTCGACCCGCAGGCGCTGATAGAACGGCATCTGGCCAAGTTGCCCCAGCAGCCGCCAGCGGGCTTCCTGCTGAAGGGTGCTGCCCGGTGCCGGGCAGAACAGCAGCAGGGCCTGCTCGCCGGAGCCGGTTGCGAGCTCATGCCAGTGCTGCTGCGCGGCTATCGAGGGCGGGGCTGAAAGCTGGCTGTCGGCGGTCCCGGGAGCTTTGCCCAATACCGCACCGATCGCACCTTGAGCATGGCCCAGGCCGATGGCAAGGCCGTCCCAGCGGGCGTCCTCCCACAGCGTTTGCCAGCCTTGTTCATCCAGTGGATGCGGCGCCTGGGAGGCGGGTATGTCCAGGCAGCGCTCGGGCAGCTCCTGGAGCAATTGGCGGATCGGCAACAGCGGCGTGGGAGCCGCCGGGGACATCTGCCAGAACGCCGCGTCGGGTTGGCTCAGTTCCAGCAGAGCCTGTTGGAGCATGGCCGGCATCGGCTCGGGAAGCCCTTTCAGCGTCAACAGACACTGGTTGCCCGAGACGCCGAAGGACAACTCGACGCCTGCTTGTAGTCCGTCGTCCCGCAGGTTGCGCAGGTGGTTTTGCAAGCGGCTGCGCAGCTCCTGCGGCAACCGGCTTTGCAGGCGCCAGCGCAAGTACAGGGCGGCTTCGCCGGTATCGTCGGCGATGGCTTGGCTGAAGGTCATCGCCGAGGATTCGCGACGCTGCCGCAAGCGGTCCTGGGCGAAGGTCCGCAAGCCACGGTGGGCGCTGGTTTGCCCGCGAATCAGGCCGGCCCGGGCGGCTGGCGCCGAGCTGCGCAGGAATGGATTGGGTGCAGGCAGTTGCCAGTGGATACCGCTGCTGGCGGCCTGCGGGGTTTGAAGTTGCGACAGCAAGGCCTTGAGGGCCGTGACGCCGAGGTCGGACAGTTGTGGTTCCAGCTGCTCGTTGTTCAGTCTTGCCAGCGCCAGTGCGCTGGCCACCTGGCGCTTGCGTTGTTGCAGCAGGGCGTACTCGTCGCGCAATGCCGGCCAGTCGTCCTGGCTGCTGAAAAAGGCCAGCCAATCGAAGAACAACTCACTCACCTGCTCCGGCTGTTGGGCGCCTTGCTCGGTCAAGTCGAACTGGATATGCAGCAGCGCCTGACCGGCGAACTGATACAGCGGCGCGGCCTTCAACCCCTCTACCAGCTTGCGCTCCTTGAGCGTGGCCAGCAGCCCGCCGGGTTTGCCGGAGGCCAGCCAGGTGCAGAGAAAATCCAGCGCTTCGCGGGCGGCCGTGGGCAGTTGCTCGCAGGCGAACAGCAGATTCAGGTGGTTCCCTTCGAGCTGCTGATAATGCTGCTGCGCAGATGTCAGCAAGGGTACTGGGGCGTCTTGCGGCTGCGCCTCAGCGACGGTGAGGGCCGCGCCAAAACGCTCTGCCAGGGCCTTCAGCTCTTCCAGCGACTGTGGGCCGGCCAGGCTCAGGGACATTTGCCCACTGTGGTAGTGAGCCTGATAGAAGGCCCGCAGCGCCTGCTGAAACGCCGGGCGCGGCACGTTGAGGCTGTAGCGATTGCCGGCATGGAACGCCCGCAGCGGGTGTTCCGCCGACAGGCCGTCGAGCAAGGCGAACTGCCGTTGCGCCGCGGCATCCCGCGACCAGGCGATGAACTCCGCATGCAGCACCTCGCGCTCGCGTATCTGGTCTTCCTGGCTCATGCGCGGGTGGGCGAGCATGTCGGCCAGGCGCTCCAGCCCGGCGGCGAAATCTGCGGGGGGCAGTTCGAAGAAAAAGTCGGTGTGGCGTTCGCTGGTGCTGGCGTTCACTTGGCCGCCGTGGCGTTGCACATAGGCCATCAGGCCCTGTTCCGCGGGAAAACGCTCGGTGCCGAGAAACAGCAAGTGTTCAAGAAAGTGCGCCAGCCCGGGCCAGGCCAGCGGTACGTCGTGACTGCCGGCCGAGACCCGCAGGGCCGCCGCGCAGCGCTTCAATCGAGGGACGTGGTGCAGTGAAACCCGCAGGCCGTTGGCCAGGGTTTCTTGATGAGGCAGGGGGTGGTTCAGCGCGGGCATGAGCACTTCCAGAACAGTGAAGCGTCCATGCTAGCGGATAACCCCGGATCAGCGCTTGTTCAGGTCGTCGTAAAGCTCCGGGCGCCGGTCATGGAAGTAGCGATTGGCGGCGCGCGAGTCGAGCATCAACTGGCGGTCCAGCGTGCCGGTTATCAGGGCTTCATCCAGCCCGGCGAGGGCAATCCGCTGGCCGTCGGGGGCGGCGATGCTGCTCTGGCCGCAGTAGTGAATCTCGTCTTCGTGGCCGCAGTAGTTGGCGTAGGCCACATAACATTGGTTTTCGAAGGCGCGCGAACGCACGGTGACATCGGCGATGAAGTCGTAGGGCAGCATGTTGGCGGTGGGCACCAGAATCAGCTCGGCCCCGGCCAGTGCCAGGCGCCTGGCATTCTCCGGGAACTCGATGTCGTAGCAGATCAGGAAACCGAGCTTCCAGCCATTGAGTTCCACCAGGGGGAAATCGTCCGGGCCGGCGCTGAACATCGAGCGGTCGAGATCGCCGAACAGGTGAGTCTTGCGGTAGTTGCACAGGCGCTGGCCGTTGCTGTCGATCAGTTGCACGGCGTTGTAGATCTGGCCGTCGTCGGCGCGCTCCGGGTAGCCATACAGGATCGCGATGCGCGCCGACTGGGCGACGTTGGCGATGTATTGCGCCGACGGGCCATCCTGGGCCTCGGCCAGGGCGCCCACGGCCTCTACGCCGATGTTGTAGCCGCTGAGGAACATCTCCGGCAGCACCAGCAGGTCGGCGCCGGAAGCTTCCACGGCGATTTTCTGCAGGCGTTGCAGGTTGCCGGCGACATCCAGCGGTTGTGGGGCACATTGATAAAGCGCGACACGCATGGTGATGACTCCTCTGTGCGCTGGACTGTCACTGTAGCCGTTGCCGCGGGCTGTTCAAAAGCCATGAGTGTTGCGCTCGATCGCAGCCCGCGGCGGCTACAGGTTCAGTCGGCCAGGGCGATGGGGCCGATTTCGTGGAACACGTCGCCCGGTCCCGGGTTCTCGGCGTGGGTCTGCCCGCCGAAGTGCTTCATGATGCCCCAGACCGCGTTGAGCGAGGTCTGGACCGCGCCTTCGACCCAGGCCGGAGTCCAGGACACGTCGTCGCCGGCGATGAAGATGCCGCGCTGTTCGGCGGGCAAGTCGTCCTGCATGAAGTGCGCGTACATGCGCTGGTTGTAGCGGTAGTGGCCGGGCAGCGCACCCTTGAATGCGCCGAGGAAGTGCGGATCGGCTTCCCAGGACACGGTGATCGGGTCGCCGATGATGCGTCCGGCGATATCGACTTTCGGGTAGATCTTCTTCAGCGCGTCGAGGGCCAGCTTGACCCGTTTTTCCACCGGGTGCGGCAGCATCTTCAGGGCGTCGCTCATCCACGAATAGGACAGGCAGATGACCCCCGGCTTGTCGTCGCCGTTGTCGAACTTGCCGTTATCAAAAAGGTACGTGCCGCGGGTCAGGCGGTCGGTGAGGGTCATGCTCATCAGGTCGCGACCGGTTTCCGGATCCTTGTCCTTCCAGAACGGCCGGTCGACCATGACGAAGGTCTTCGACGACTGCATGTAGCGGGTACGGTCCAGGGCCATCCACATCTTCTGCGAGAACAGCGATTCTTCGCATTCGATCTGGGTGGTCAGCAGCCAGCTCTGGCAGGTGGTCAGCACCGCCGCGTATTCGCGGGTATCGCCCCAGTTGTCGGTGACGCTGAAGCGGCCATCGGCGGCCCGGGCGATACGTTTCACCCCGGGACGCGGCGCGCCATGGTGCAGCGAACTGAGGCTGGTGCCTTGCGGCCAGTGGGCGCAGCGCTCCGGCACATGGCGCCAGATGCCCAGCGGCACCTGCTCCACGCCGCCGACCACCAGGTGCTGGTGATCGTCGCAGTTGGTCATTACCACGCGGAAGATTTCCAGCATCGAGTTGGGGAAGTCCGAATCCCAGCCGCCGGTGCCGAAGCCGACCTGGCCGAACACTTCGCGGTGATGGAACGACAGCTTGGCGAAGGCTTTCGAGGTGGCGACGAAGTCATAGAAGGTGCGGTCGTCCCACAGCGGTACCAGGGTGTTCCACAGTTCCTTGAGGCGCGGCACGTCACGCTCGCGAATGGCCTGCTGGATTTCGCTGAAGCGCGAACCGTCTTCCAGGGCATCGGCCCAGGCGTCGGCCACTTCCTGGAACAGCGCCGGCAGGTCGGCGAGCTTCTGTGCGTAGTGAGTCTGGCCTTCGAGGTCGATCACGGTACTGCCGGAAGCCGGCGTCAGCGGGTTGGGAAAGGGTTTGGTCTCCAGACCCAGCTTGTCGACGTAGTGATAGAAGGCCGTGGAGGACACCGGAAAGCGCATGCCGCCCAGCTCGGCGATGATCCCTTCGGCGCCTTCGAACGCCTGGGAGCGCAGCCGGCCGCCCATTTTCGAGGCTTCGTACACCACCGGTTTGAGGCCCAGTTTCATCAGCTCGTAGGCCGCCACCAGCCCGGCGATACCGGCCCCGACAATCGCCACTTCGGCGCCATGGTTGACCTCGGGGATGCTGCCCAGGCCGGCCGGGTGTTCGATCCAGTCGTCGAAGGCGAACGGGAAGTCCGGGCCGAAAATGGTGATGGGTTTCTTACCGTCTGCAGGATGGCGATTGTTCTTGTTCATGGCTGACCTTGCTGGCGACTCGAGCAGAGCGCTGAGTATAGGAAAAGATGGCTGCCATTCTAGGGAGCGTTGCGCACGTTAATAAGACGCAAAGTGTCGTCGTTTTGAATGATGGGCAATCAATATGACGATTGAGTTTTGCAGATTGACGAGTTGCGCATGTCGCAGCGAGGACAGACCCTTCAGACGGGGTGCCCACGGTCGATCTTGCTGCTGAGGATGATCGAGGTGGTGGTCTTTTCCACGCCGTCGACGCTGCCGATCTGGTCGAGCAACTGGTCGAGCTGTTCCGGCGAGTCGGTGCGCAGCCAGGCGACATAGTCGAATTCCCCACTTACCGCGCAGAGCTGCTGGACCTGGGCCATGGCGCTCAGGCGCCGCAGTACCTCCTTGCCGGAGCGCGGCTGGACCTTGATCCCCACGTAAGCCTGCAAGCCGCCATCAATGACCCGCTGACCCAGGCGCACGCCATAACCGGTAATCACCCGCGCCTTTTCCAGCCGCGCCAGGCGCGAGGTCACAGTGGTACGGGCGATCCCCAGCTGCCTGGCGAGCATGGCCACGCTTTCGCGGGCATTGATCTGCAGGGCCGCGATCAGTTGGCGGTCGATTTCGTCGAGGACGGGAGGGCGGCTGTCAGACAAGGTGAACTCCGGCGCGGGCAACGGTGGCCGAGCATGTTACAGGCTCGCTGGGGGCGATGCTCGTGGCATGGCCTATTGGCTGCGGGCTGTGCTGTGACGGCTAGGCTCAATGGCGCGCCTGAGATTTTTTGCCACGAATTGCCTGCGACAAGTTGTCATAAGTAACTGGTTAGTACATTCTCTCGCCACGTAAAGAATGGGAGAAATTTCCGACATGAATAATTCTGGGGCTGCCACCGGCAGCAAATGGCTACTGGGGGCGCTGGGTGTGCTGATCGCATTGATCGGCCTGGGACTGGCCGGCGGGGGCGGGTACCTGGTCAATCTGGGCGGCAGCTGGTTCTTCCTGCTGATGGGCCTGGCGATGATCGTTTCCGGGCTGCTGATCGCCCGGCGTAACCCACGTGGTGCCTGGCTGTACGGGGTGGCGTTGGTCCTGACCGCGATCTGGGCGGTCTGGGATGCCGGGCTGGAATACTGGCCGCTGGTTTCGCGGGTGCTGACCTTCGCCGTTATCGGCCTGGTGGTGGCGCTGATCTATCCAACCCTGGTACGTGCTTCGGGCGCGACCGCCGGTCGTGGCGCTTATGGCCTGGCGGGTGTGCTGGGCATTGGCGTCGTGGCGACCCTGGCCTACATGTTCGTGCCGACCCATGTGGTCAAGGCCAGCAGCGAGCCGGCCATCAAGCCTGTGGCTCCAGGTACCGAGCAGAAGGACTGGGCCCATTGGGGCAACACCACCGCCGGCAATCGTTTTGCCGCGCTGGACCAGATCAACAAGGGCAACATCGACCAGTTGCAGGTGGCCTGGACTTTCCGCACCGGCGATATTCCGCAAAGCACCGGCGCGGGCGCCGAGGACCAGAACACACCGCTGCAGATCGGTGACACGGTCTATACCTGCACCGCCTACGGCAAGGTGTTCGCCCTGGACGCCGACACCGGCGCCGAACGCTGGAAGTTCGATCCGCAAGGTTCGGCGCCTAACTGGCAGCGTTGCCGCGGCCTGGGTTACTTCGATGCCTCCGCCGAGCCTGCCGCCGAGGCAGCAGTCGCTCCGGCCGCCTGCACCAAGCGTTTGTTCCTGCCGACTGGCGATGCGCGCCTGATCGCGATCAACGCAGAAACCGGCAAACCGTGCGAAGACTTCGGCGACAAAGGCACGGTCGACCTGAAAACCGACATGGGCGAAGTGAAGCCTGGCTACTACCAGCAGACCTCGACTCCGCTGGTGGCCGGCAACGTCGTCATCGTCGGTGGCCGGGTAGCGGACAACTATTCCATCGGCGAGCCACCGGGCGTGGTCCGCGCCTTCGACGTGCGCAGCGGCGAACTGGTGTGGGCCTGGGATCCGGGTAATCCGAATACCACCAAGCGTCCACCGGCGGGCGAGACCTACACCCGCGGTACACCGAACGTCTGGTCGGCCATGTCTTATGACGCCAAGCTCGGTCTGGTCTACCTGCCGACCGGCAACGCCACGCCAGACTTCTTCGCTGGCCAGCGCACGGAATTCGACGACAAATGGAGTTCGTCGATCGTCGCCCTGGACGTGAAAACCGGTCAGGTGCGTTGGCACTTCCAGACCACCCACCACGACCTGTGGGACTTCGACCTGCCGGCGCAGCCGTTGCTGTACGACGTGCCGGACGACAAGGGCGGGGTACAACCGGCGCTGGCGCAGGTCACCAAGCAGGGTGAGATCTTCCTGCTCAACCGCGAAACCGGCGTGCCTATCGCCCGGGTGGAAGAGCGTCCGGTGCCGCAGGGCAATATGCCGGGCGAACGCTACTCGCCAACCCAACCGTTCTCGGTGGAGATGCCGTCGATCGGCAACCAGACCCTCACCGAGTCGGACATGTGGGGCGCCACGCCGTTCGACCAGTTGATGTGCCGTATCCAGTTCAAGGGCATGCGTCATGAAGGCGTCTACACCCCGCCGGGCATGGATCACGCCTTGCAGTTCCCGGGCTCCCTGGGTGGCATGAACTGGGGCAGCGTGTCGGTGGACCCGAACAGCAACTATATGTTCGTCAACGACATGCGCCTGGGCCTGGCCAACTACATGATCCCGCGGGCGAAGATCGCGGCCGGGGCCAGCGGTATCGAAATGGGCGTTGTACCCCAGGACGGCACGCCGTTCGGGGCGATGCGCCAGCGTTTCCTCTCGCCTGCCGGTATTCCGTGCCAGAAGCCGCCGTTCGGCACCATGTCGGCCATCGACCTGAAAACCAAGAAGCTGGTGTGGCAGGTGCCGGTCGGTACCGTGCAGGACACTGGTCCCCTGGGCATTCGCATGCACATGCCAATCCCGATCGGCATGCCGACCCTGGGCGCATCCCTGGCGACCCAGTCCGGCCTGCTGTTCTTCGCGGGCACCCAGGACTTCTACCTGCGTGCCTTCGATACCGGCAACGGTAACGAAATCTGGAAAGCCCGCCTGCCGGTGGGTAGCCAGTCGGGGCCCATGACCTACGTTTCGCCGAAGACCGGCCGGCAGTACATCCTGCTGACCGCGGGTGGAGCGCGTCAGTCGCCGGACCGTGGGGACTATGTGATCGCTTATGCATTGCCCGAATAACGGCTGATCCTGGCTTACAAAAAAACCGCGCCTAGCGCGGTTTTTTTTGTGGGCGGATATAGCCCGTCTGTTCACCTGCAACAACTCAGCGGTTAATCAGTTTGCCGAGTTCGTCGAGGCTGATGTTGGGAATGATCGACGTGGGAATACGCGACGTGGGGGACAGGTTGTACACCGAGAAGTCCTTGCCCATGACCTTGTCCGACATCAGCTTCAAGGACGGCAGGATCCGCGATTGCAGGTGCTGGTCCAGGCCGCAGGGCGACTTGAAGGTGTCTGGCGTTTCATAAAAACGCCCCTGGGCAGGACTCAGGTCGACGCCCACCAGGATCGCCGTATCGAAGCCGGCGTGATAGGCGAGTTGCAGCGCCAGATAGGCCACAGTACGGGCGTCGAAGAAACCCAGCTCGAGATTCTTGCTGAAGCCGATGGTCCGGCTCCTGTTGCCCGAGAGGAGGGGAGGGCGAACCAGGTCGCGGTTGCTCCTGAGCAACCGCTCCTTCCAGGTTTGTCGTGGCGCCTTCTTCAGCAGAAACAGCTCGCCATGAGGCTGGATCGGAATCGTCCGGGCATGTTCTTCCCAGAGCGCCACGCGCTGACTGATAGCCATCGCCTGGGCGAAGAGTTCGGGTTGCTGGAGGGAAAAGCTGGTGTCGGTGCAGGCATAAAAAAAAGGCCGTATGCCGGTCCCGCGGAACATCGAGATGGCCCCGTTCATGGTGATCATCGGGATGTTCGCAAAGGTTTCGATGGGGAAGTCCTTTGCCGAACTACCGGATGCAATGATGAAAACAGGGCCTTGCTGAATATTCCGGCAACGTGCGAACCCCGTTACCGGGCCAGGCGAAGGCGCCGTAGATACTACTTCCATGTGCTGTGTCCGAATCATCAGGCCACTCTGATTATTAGGGGGTGGCTTAGGTGGTGCATCACGCCGGGGAAAGGACAGGCTCTCCCCCATTGATAGAAATGCAGTCTAGGGTCAAACGGAGGTCATGCGCGACTTCCGCGCGGTTATGACCGTCGCGGTTTTTAATAGTTGTGCGCTAGGGCCGATTTCTTGGAAGAAATGATCGGCTGCTTTGCCGGCCTGGCGGCCTGATCGAGGGATTTGCAGCGCTTTAGATACGCAAAAGCCGCGCAATGCGCGGCTTTCAAGGATGGTGGGCCCACACGGACTCGAACCGTGGACCAAAGGATTATGAGTCCTCTGCTCTAACCGACTGAGCTATAGGCCCTCAGTAGGCCGCGGATTATAGCGACGGTTTCTCGGCTGTGCTATCCGAAAAATCCGAAACGGGAAGGCGCAGAAAGGTCGCGGCGAATTCGTCGGCGCTCAGCGGCAGGCTGATGATGTAGCCCTGGATCTGTTCGCAGCCTTCGTTCCCGAGAAATACCTGCTGGTCATGGGTTTCCACGCCTTCGGCGATCACGGTGAATTGCATGCTGCGGCCCAGGGCGATGATGGCCCGCACGATCGCCACATCGTGCGGGTCATCGGGCAGGCCGCGGACGAAAGATTGATCGATCTTGAGGAAATCCAGCGGCAGGCGCTTGAGGTAGCTCAGGGACGAGTAGCCGGTACCGAAATCGTCGATGGCCAGCTGAACGCCCAGGCGCTTGAGCTGGTGCAGCACCTCCAGGGCCTCCTCGGCCTGGCTCATGATGAAGTTTTCGGTAATTTCCAGCTGCAGGAAGCCGGGTTTGAGGCGGTTGTCTTTCAGCAGTTGTTCAATCCGCCCCAGCAGGTTCGGCTGGCGCAGCTGGGCGCCGGCGAGGTTGACCGAGAGCGGGCCGAAACTCTCGTAGCTCTCGTTCCACTTGCGCAGCTGCTGGCAGGCGTGTTCCAGCACCCAGTCGCCGATCTGCAGGATCATGCCGTTCTCTTCGGCCAGGGGGATGAAGTGCTCGGGTGGGACATCGCCGAAGGTCGGGTGATGCCAGCGAATCAGCGCCTCGGCACCCACCAGCGCCTGGTCGCCCAGCCTGATCTTGGGCTGGTAGTAGAGGTACAGCTCGTTACGCTCGATGGCTCGCCGCAGTTCATGTTCCAGGGCCACGCGTTCGCTGGCCTGGGCGGTCAGGTCGCGGGTATAGCTTTCGACCCGGTTGCGCCCCTTGGCCTTGGAGCGGTACATGGCGGCGTCGGCATTCTTGACCAGCGTGGCCACGTCGCAGCCGTCCTTGGGGTAGAGGCTGGTACCGATGCTGGCGCTGATGAAGAACTCATGCTCACCCGCCTGGAACGGGGCAGTGAAGCAGTTCAGCAGCTTGTTGGCGATGTGGTCGGCATCGCTGGGCTGCTGCAGCCCGGGCAGCAGGATGATGAACTCGTCCCCGCCCAGGCGGGCCACGGTGTCGATGTCCCGCAGCTGTTCTTTCAGGCGCACGGCAATGCCCCTGAGCAGCAGGTCGCCGACCGGGTGGCCGAGGCTGTCATTGATGTGCTTGAAGCGATCCAGATCGAGAAACAGCACGGCGCCCTGGCCGCCGTTCTCCTGCTGGCTGTTGAGTGCGGTCAGCAGGCGGCTTTCGAACAGGGTGCGGTTCGGCAGGCCGGTCAGCGGATCGTGGTGCGCCTGGTAGTCGAGCTTGGCCTGGGCGTGCTTGAGGCTGGAGATATCGGCGAATACCGCGACGAAGTGGGTGATAAAGCGGTCTTTGTTACGCACCGCGCTGATGGTCAGCCAACTGGGGTACAGCTCGCCGTTTTTGCGTCGATTGCAGATTTCCCCCTGCCAATGACCTTCGGCGGTCAGTTGGTGCCACATGGCCGCATAAAAGGCGCTGTCATGCAGGCCGGAAGCCAGCAGGCGCGGGGTGTGGCCCAGGGCTTCGGTTTCGCTGTAGCCGGTGATTTCGGTGAACGCCCGGTTGACCGCGCTGATGTGCTGCTGGGTATCGGTGATCAGTACGCCTTCGGCGGTGCTCTCGAACACGGTGGCGGCCTGTTGCAGCTTCTCCTGCATCAGGTGGCGCTCGGTAATGTCGCGGGCGATGGTCAGCATGCAATCCTCGTCGCCGATCGGCAGCGGCCGGCTGGAGAGCTCACAGAGGCGGATCTGGCCGTCATTGCGGCGAATGTGGCAGCTGAAGTCGCGCACGAAGCCATCCCGCTGCAGCAGGTCGAGCATCTGCCTGCGTTCGTTGAGGTTGACCCAGATGCCCAGCTCCAGCGTGGAACGGTCGACGGACATGGCGCTATTGAAGCCGGTGATACGGCTGAAACCTTCGTTGACCTCTATCAGCAAACCGTCGCGCTGACGGCTTAGCAGCAGGCCGTCGGGCGAGGCGTGAAATGCCTTGGCGAACTTCTCTTCGGAGGTTTGCAACTGCTGCTGGGTTTCCTTCAACTGAGTGATGTCGCGGACCACCACGACCAGGGCGGGCGTGGTGTCGAGGTCGAAGGGTTCGGCGGAGATCAGTCCGGTGAACAGCTGGCCATTGCTGCGCCGAAAGGGCATCTCCAGGTTACGGATACTGCCGGCCTGCAAGCGTTGCAGCAGCCCGGGGCCGACGCCCTGGATACCCCAGATGTTCAGCTCGGTAGCCGTTTGGCCGATGACTTGCTCGGCACTCAGGCCGATCTGTTCCTCGAACGCCTCGTTGACCTCCAGCAGGCAGCCATCCGACAGGCGGGCAATGACCAGGATGTCCGGGCATTGCTGGAAAACCGAAGCGAATTTCTGTTCCGAGAGTTGCAGGGCCTCTTCGGTGCGTTTGGTTTCGCTGATGTCGATCATCAGGCCGCGCATGATCGGTTCATGCCCGTGCTCGATCAGGCTGACGATGTCGCGCACCCACAGGCAGCGGCCATCGGCGGTGATCACCCGGTAATCCAGGCTGTGATCGCGCCCGGCCAGGACTTCGTGGTCGCAGAAGTGCTGGGCGCGCGTCAGGTCGGCGGGGTGGATGATGTTTCTCCAGAACCCCGGAATCAGCCAGTGCGAAAGGGGGTAGCCCAACAGTTGCTCGGCATGGGGCGACACGTAGCTGTAGGTGAAGTCGCTGATGCGCGCTTCCCAGGCGATCGCCGAAAGGCTTTCGACCAGGCCGCGGTAATGGTATTCGCTGCTGCGCAGTTCCTGTTCCAGGGCCACGCGGCGGGCGATCTCGGAGCTCAGCCGGCGGTTGATGCGGATCACCGCCGCCAGCACGGCAAACAGCAGGAGCAGCCCTGGCAGGCCATAGAACAGCAGGTCCGACCAGAACGAACGATGATCGAGCACATTGCCTACCCAGCGCTGCTGGATTTCGTTGACCTCCGCCGGGCTTATGTCGGCCAGCACCTTGTCGAGAATGCTTACCAGTATCTTGCTGTCGCGGGGGACACCCATGGCCAGCTGATAGCGGTAGGGCGTCTCGCCGCTGACGTAGAGCCCATCCAGTTTCAGTTGCCGCAGGCTCCAGACACTGGAAGCCAGGTCGCCGACCACGGCATCGACCTGATTGAGGGCCAGCGCCTGCAAGGCCGAGCTCACATTGGGCAGGGCGACCAGATTCAGGTCTGGATGGTGGGTGCGCAGCAGTTCGTGGGGGGCGTAATTCTCCACGACGGCGATCTTCAGGCCGTACAGGTCCGGGAGCTTGCGAGGTTGTGCGCCGCCTTTATGGGCCAGGATCACAATGGGGAAATCGAGGTACGGGCGGGTGAACGCCAGGTAGTTTTGCCGCTCCGGGGTCGACATGATGCCTGGCAGCAGGTCCAGATTGCCCTTTTTCGCGGTTTCGAGCACTTCGCTCCAGCTGGCGGGTTCTATCGGCTTGAGCGTGATCGCCAGGCGATCCTGGATCAGGTGGATATAGTCCGCCGCAAGGCCCTGGTAGCGCCCTTCCTCATCGCGATATTCGAAGGGCGGCCATGATGCATCGACGCCCAGGCGCAACTCCGGATGAGCGGAAAGCCAGCCTCGTTCTTCATCGGTGAGCGTCAGTGCGCCAGCCGTTGCGGTCCAGGCGAGCAGCGACAGCATCAGCACGGTCGGCAGTCTGGGCATAACGGTCTCGTTATGGCACGGGGGAATGTTTCGAGTGTAGACGGGCAATTCGGAGGGAGTGAGGCGCGGGGAGTTTTAAACTGCACAAAACAAAACCCCCAGCAGGGCTGGGGGGCTTGGTATTACTCGTCGAGGAAGGAGCGCAGGTGCTCGCTTCGCGTCGGGTGGCGCAGCTTGCGCAGCGCCTTGGCTTCGATCTGACGAATCCGCTCACGGGTAACGTCGAACTGCTTACCGACTTCCTCGAGGGTGTGGTCGGTATTCATGTCGATGCCGAAGCGCATGCGCAGTACCTTGGCTTCACGGGCAGTGAGGCCGGAGAGTACTTCGCGAGTCGCTTCTTTAAGACTCTCGACGGTGGCGACATCGATTGGCGACTGCATGGTCGAGTCTTCGATGAAGTCACCCAGATGGGAGTCTTCGTCATCACCGATCGGGGTTTCCATGGAGATCGGCTCTTTAGCGATCTTCAATACCTTGCGGATCTTGTCCTCAGGCATTTCCATGCGTTCGCCCAGCTCTTCCGGAGTCGGTTCGCGACCCATTTCCTGCAACATCTGCCGGGAAATACGGTTGAGCTTGTTGATCGTCTCGATCATGTGCACCGGAATACGGATGGTGCGGGCCTGGTCGGCGATCGAGCGAGTGATCGCCTGACGGATCCACCAGGTGGCATAAGTCGAGAATTTGTAGCCGCGACGGTATTCGAACTTGTCTACCGCTTTCATCAAACCGATGTTGCCTTCCTGGATCAGGTCGAGGAATTGCAAGCCACGGTTGGTGTACTTCTTGGCGATGGAGATCACCAGACGCAGGTTGGCTTCGACCATCTCTTTCTTCGCGCGACGGGCCTTGGCCTCGCCGATCGACATGCGACGGTTGATGTCCTTGATCTCGGCGATCGTCAGGCCGGTCTCGGTCTCGAGCGCGGTCAGCTTCTGCTGGCAACGGATGATGTCCGGCTGCAGGCGGCCGATGGCTTCGGCGTACTTGGCCTTGCCTTTGGCCAGCGCGTCGGACCAGCTTTCGTCCACTTCATTGCCAGGGAACTGGCGCAGGAAGTCGGCGCGTGGCATGCGGGCATCACGAACACAGAGCTGCATGATCGCGCGCTCTTGCTGACGCAGGCGATCCAGGGCGCTACGAACACGTTCAACCAGGCCTTCGAATTGCTTCGGAACCAGTTTGATCGGCATGAACAGTTCAGCCAGGGCCAGCATTTCAGCCAGGGCTTGCTTGTGTTCGCGACCGTGCTTCTTCAGCGCCTTGCGGGTGATTTCCATCTGGTCGGCAACGGCGCCAAAGCGCTGGGCTGCGATGACCGGATCCGGACCGCTTTCGGCTTCTTCTTCGTCGTCACTGGCTTCGGCGTCATCGTCGTCGGTGTCGTCGTCCGCTTTTGCGGCCTTGGCATCGACAGGCGGTGGTACTTCGGCGGCAGGCGGCGCGATGCCGTCGTCCGGGTCGATGTAACCGCTCAGGACGTCGGACAGGCGGCCACCTTCGGTGGTGACGCGAGTGTATTCGGAGAGGATGTGCTCAACCGTGCCAGGGAAGTGCGCGATCGCGCCCATCACTTCACGGATGCCCTCTTCGATACGCTTGGCGATTTCGATTTCGCCTTCACGTGTGAGCAGCTCTACCGTTCCCATTTCGCGCATGTACATACGCACGGGGTCGGTAGTGCGACCAATGTCGGTTTCCACAGCCGCCAACGCTGCGGCGGCTTCTTCAGCTGCTGCTTCGTCGGTATCGGCTTCGGCCAACAAAAGGGCATCCGCATCCGGAGCACTCTCGAATACGTTGATCCCCATGTCGTTGATCATGCGGATGATGTCTTCCACCTGTTCCGGATCTGAAATATCCTCCGGCAGGTGGTCGTTGACCTCCGCGTAAGTCAGGTAACCCTGCTCACGACCACGGCTGATCAACTCTTTGAGGCGAGACTGCTGTTGCGCTTTTCCGGACATAACACCCTATCCACTGAAGGTCTTGGCGGGCAAAAAACAAGCCGAGGATTATACCCGAGCTATGACCTCACGCGCCAGTTGAGGTCGGGTTTGATGCGGGAACATTGCGTTTTAAAAGCTCGAGTAGCTGAATTTTTTCTTCGCCACTCAATTCGCTTTGACGCGATTTCCTGAGAAGTTGTTCCAAAACACGCTCACGTTGACGAGCGGACAAGCTTTTAATGGTGTCGAAAAACTGTTGTTCAAGGTTGTCGCCCTCAATCAACCACTCCTTTTCTGCCAGCGCCTTGATCAGGCGGCCCTGTTCAGTGCCGTGCCAGCGCGCCATCAGTTGATGAATAGAGCGTAGCTTAGGATTTTTCTGCACGGCTTCGATCAAGGCGACCAGCAACTGGGTATTGGTGTTGTCGTCGGCAGCGAAATGCCCGGCGTCTTCAACTTTCTCGGCCAGTTGCGGGTGATGCAGCAATGTTCGAAGGGCTGACAGTGTTGGGGGTTCGACGGCGGCCGGGACGCGCGGGGCACGTGGCTGATCACGATCGCCATTGCGCTTGCCCTTTTTGTCCCAGGGCTTGTTCTCCCACTTCTTGCCGCCCGCGCCGCTTTTCTTCGGTGTCCATTCCTGCTGCGGCACATAGGCTTCTTGCGGCTCGTGGTAGTCGACATAGTCCGGTATGCCGTCGTAATCGATGCCAGCGTCATACACCGGAGGTGCTTCTTGTGGGGCGCTGTGCACCAACTGGTTGACGGTCTCGTTGTTGAGCCCGGTAATTTCACTGAGGCGCTGGCGCATCAGGGTCCGCAGGTTGGCTCCGGGGACCTTGTCGATCAACGGTGCGGCGAGAGTGGCCAGGTGAGCCTTGCCCTCGAGCGAGCGTGGATCCGCTTCGTCGGTCAGTTGCTGGAAGAAATAATCGGCCAGCGGTTGAGCGTGTTGATTGATGCGTGCGCGAAAGGCATCTGTGCCCTCGGAACGCACCAGGGTATCCGGGTCTTCCCCTTCGGGAAGGAACAGGAAGCGTGCCCGGCGACCGTCCTGCAGGCTGGACAGGGTCGCCTCCAGTGCGCGCCAGGCGGCCTTGCGTCCGGCCTGGTCGCCGTCGAAGCAGAACAGCACGCTGGGCACGATGCGGAACAGGCGCTTGAGGTGTTCTTCGCTGGTGGCGGTGCCCAGGGTCGCAACGGCGTTACGCAGGCCCTGTTGGGCGAGGGCAATCACGTCCATGTAGCCTTCGACGACGATGATTTCGTCGAGGTTGCGGTTGTTCTTGCGAGCCTCGAACAGGCCGTAAAGCTCCTGGCCCTTATGAAACACCGGAGTTTCCGGCGAGTTCAGGTATTTCGGTTTGTCGTCGCCCAGTACCCGGCCACCAAAGGCGATGATCCGGCCGCGGCTGTCGCGGATCGGAAACATCACTCGGTCGCGAAAGCGATCGTAGCGTTTACCGGTTTCGGCGTTTTCGATCAGCAGGCCGGCGTCGATCATGGCTTTCTGCTGCAAGGTGTCGCTGCTCAGGTGCTTGAACAGATTGTCCCAGCCGGGCGGTGCGAAGCCGAGGCCGAAATCGCGGGCGATCTCGCCGGTCAGGCCGCGGCCCTTGAGGTAATCGACTGCTGCCTTGCGGGCTGGGTGGCTTTTCAGAGCCTGTCGATAGTAATCGGCGGCGGCGGTCAGCAGCGGGTAGAGCGGCGAATCGGTCGGCTGCCGCGGTTTGTGCGAGCGACCGCTTTCCTCCCGCGGGATTTCCATGCCGGCGGCTTTGGCCAGTTCCTCGACCGCCTGGGGGAAATCCAGGTTGTCGTGGTCCATGATGAAGCCGAGGGCGTTCCCGCCCGCGCCACAGCCGAAGCAGTAATAGAACTGCTTGTCGGGGCTGACGCTGAAGGAGGGGGTTTTTTCCTTGTGGAACGGGCAGCAGGCGGTGTAGTTCTTGCCGGCCTTTTTCATCTGCAGGCGCGAGCTGACAACATCGACGATGTCGGTGCGGTTCAGAAGGTCGTCAATAAAGCTCTGGGGAATCAGCCCGGCCATGGCGTTCTCGTCATCACTGCGCGAAAGAATTGGACCAATGCGAAGGCTTCGAAAATGGGCTGTTCGAGACGCAACGGCTGCGCGTTCGACCATCTGTCGTCGGCTTGATCGCTATCGGGAAGTGTATCTGCCGAAAGTCCACTGACGTTAGTTTCAATCAGTCTTCGACTATTTGAAGATATTGCTCTGAGTCCGACAGGTCTCGGATGGCTCATAAGCGGGCGCTGGAGAAGGGCGCCTTGGGCTGAGTCTGTTGAGGAATCAGAATAAAAGTGTGCTCGTCAGTAGCCTTGGAAGGCTCGTCAGAAGAGACGTGCACCGCTGGCAGGAAGCCAGGTCTGACGTGGTGAAGCGGATTGTCTCGGTCGCATGCGCGGCGTTGACGGTGAAGCATCAAGCGTTGTCCGCAAATGCCATTAGCCCGGCTGAGGGCCGGGCTTGGCAGAAGCTTGCAGCGAACGTCTGTGTATTAGTACAGACGTACGGCGCGGCGCTGTTCGCGCTGAACTTTCTTGGCGTGACGCTTAACAGCAGCAGCTGCTTTGCGCTTACGCTCGGAAGTCGGCTTCTCGTAAAATTCGCGGCTACGAACTTCAGCCAGAACACCGGCTTTTTCGCAGGAGCGCTTGAAACGACGCAGAGCTACGTCGAAGGGTTCGTTCTCTTTAACTTTGACGGCTGGCATCCAGAGCTACCTTCATTCATTACCGGGGTCAACGTTCTCGTCGCAAAAATCGCGGCTGAGGTCGTCGGTTTTTAAGGGTTGCGGATGTTAACCCCTCATCGCTCGGAATGCAAAGCCTCTGATCGAAAACCGCTGGTCGGCTGAGGGAGTGGCGACTATTATGCGCGCCTTCGAATTTAGCCTCTACAAGGCGCAAACCCATGCTAGTACTGGGATTAGAAACTTCCTGCGACGAAACCGGCGTCGCGCTTTACGACAGCGAGCGGGGCCTGCTGGCCGACGCGCTGTTCAGTCAGATCGACCTGCATCGGGCCTATGGTGGCGTGGTGCCGGAGCTGGCCTCTCGCGATCACGTCAAGCGCATGCTGCCCCTGATTCGTCAGGTCCTGGCCGAGGCGGACTGCGTACCGACTGAAATCGACGCCATTGCCTATACCGCGGGCCCCGGCCTGGTCGGAGCCCTTCTGGTGGGTGCCTCCTGCGCCCAGGCGCTGGCCTTCGCCTGGGGTATCCCGGCGCTGGGTGTGCACCATATGGAAGGCCACCTGCTGGCCCCGATGCTGGAAGAACAACCGCCGGAATTTCCGTTCGTCGCTTTGCTGGTTTCCGGTGGCCACACGCAGCTGGTGCGGGTCGATGGCATCGGCCAGTACGAGCTGATGGGCGAAACCCTGGATGATGCTGCCGGTGAAGCCTTCGACAAGACGGCGAAGATGATCGGCCTGAATTATCCGGGTGGTCCGGAAATCGCTCGCCTGGCCGCACAAGGCGTGGCCGGGCGCTTTGTCTTCCCGCGGCCGATGACCGATCGTCCGGGGCTGGATTTCAGCTTCAGCGGCTTGAAAACCTTCGCCCTGAACACCTGGCAACAATGCATCAGCGCTGGGGACGACGGCGAGCAAACCCGTTGCGACATCTCGCTCGCCTTCCAGCAGGCGGTGGTGGAAACTCTGACCATCAAATGCAAGCGAGCCTTGAAGCAGGCGGGACTCAAGCGGCTGGTAATCGCTGGCGGCGTGAGCGCCAACAAGGCGCTGCGTGCGTCGCTGGAAAAAATGCTCGGCGAGATGAAAGGGAATGTGTTTTACGCCCGTCCTGAGTTCTGCACCGACAACGGCGCGATGATCGCGTTTGCCGGTTGCCAGCGTTTGCAGGCAGGTCAGCAGGAAAGCCTGGCGATCAGTGTGCAGGCGCGTTGGCCGATGGAGCAGCTGTCGCCGTTGTGAGTCGGTATCAAACTGACCTGAGCCCGGTTCATCTTCAGGATTCAGAAATGCCGTTCGCGCCCGGCAAACAGGTCGCGTAGATTGCCGCGGTGGCGCCAGACGATGAGCAGTGTGAGGACGCTCATCGGCAGCAGCGCTGCTGGTGCCTGCCAGGCCAGCAATGGCAAGGTCAGGGGCGTGGCGATCAGGGCCGCCAGCGAGCTGGTGCGGGTCAGGTAGAAGGTCAGGAGCCAGGCGGCAATGGCCAGGAGCGCCGCTGGCGGGTAAAGCCCCAGCAGCATCCCGGCGGCGGTGGCGACACCCTTGCCGCCGCGAAAGCGGAAGTACACCGGGAACAGATGGCCCAGTACGGCGTAGAGCCCGATCCAGGCCTGTTGTTGGAGCGAAAGGCCTGCGAGACTGGCGATCAGCACGGGCAACAGCCCTTTGAGCAGATCGCCGAGCAAGGTCAGTACCGCCAGTTTCTTGCCGGCCAGGCGCAGCATGTTGGTGGCGCCGGCATTGCCCGAGCCACTCATTCGCGGATCGGGTGTACCGGTCAGGCGGCTGAGCAAGATGGCGAAGGACAGCGAGCCGAGCAGGTAGGCGAAGATCGCCAGTAACCAAAACATGCTAACTATTCCGGGCGAGGACGCCCTGATTCTAACGGCGCATTGCGCCCTTGTCGTGCTGCGGAGAAGAGTGCTTGGACAGAGTGTTTATCGAGGGCCTGGAAGTCGACACGGTGATCGGTGCCTACGACTGGGAGCGAGGCATCCGGCAGTGCCTGCGCCTTGACCTGAGCTTCGCCTGGGACAACCGCCCGGCCGCCGCCGGTGACGACCTGACCCTGGCGCTCGACTATGCCAGCGTGTCTTCGCGGATCCAGGCGTTTGCCGAGCAGGCGCAATTCCAACTGGTGGAAACCTTTGCCGAGCGTCTGGCGGAGGTCCTGATGAGCGAGTTCCATATTCCCTGGTTGCACCTCAAGCTGACCAAACCCGGTGCTGTCGCGGCCGCCAAAGGTGTTGGCGTGGAGATCGAGCGCGGATGTCGCTAACTCAGGTATTTCTTGGGCTCGGCAGCAATATCGAGCGTGAAACCCATCTGCTGGCCGGGCTCGATGCCCTGGCGGGCTTCCTGCTGGATATGCGCTGCTCGGCGGTGTTCGAAAGCCAGCCGGTGGGGATCAAGAGCGGGCCGTTCTTCAATCTGGTGGTTTCGGGCTTTACCGATTTGCCGCTGATGGAGCTGGACCGTCGATTGAAGTTCATTGAAGCGGACAACGGTCGTTATGCCCCGGACCGCAAAGGCTTGCCGCTGGATATCGATGTGCTGTTGTACGGCGATCTGGTGGGCAATTTCGACGGTTTGATCCTGCCGCGTGCAGAAATTCTGAAGAACGCCTTTGTGCTTTGGCCCTTGTCGCTGATGGCGCCGGGGCGGGTTCATCCGCTGGCGGGGCAGGACTTCGCTACCCTCTGGCACGAGGCCCGGATCGACCAGGTGCTGGCGCCCGTGGCATTCGAGTGGCGGGGCAGGCAGCTGACGCCGCCGGAGCTGGGATAGCCCTGGCTGGCGCAGTTCTGGCTGACAGCGATCGGCTGGCGAGCAAGCTGGCTCCTATGACGGCGCTTGCTCGTGATGTTTCTTACTGTGAGTACTGCTCCTTGTAGGCCTTCAGCGCCTTCAGTCGTTCCCGTTTCAGCGCCTCCCCCAGCTCCGGCCCCTTGAATCCCTGCTCCAGCAGCGGTTGTACCGCGACTGTTCGCGCCGCCGTGGCCGCGCCGCGCAGATAGTCCGCCTGGGGATAGGCTCGCTCCTCCAGGCCGAGACGGCCACGAGCATCCATTTCACAGGCGGCGATAAACTCCTCGAAGCGTTGCGGCCGCCGGTACACGTCAAAGCTCTGCAGCAGTTCTGCCAATGTCGAAGGTTTCAGTTCGAGGGCGCGATGGCCGTGGGTGTGGTACTGACCCACCAGCAGCGCCAGTTCCTGACAGTCGCGTGGCGCCTTGAAGCGTTCATTGACCTGCTTGATCAGCTTCAGGCCCTTGTGCTCGTGCGCGATGTGTTGCGGCCATTCACTTTGCGGTGTCAGGCCCTTGCCCAGGTCGTGCAACAGGCACGCCCAGCGCACGCTCAATGGCTGCTTGTGCAGTGCCGCCTGCTCGAGAACGCTCAGTGTATGCACACCGCTATCGATCTCCGGGTGATGGACGGCGGGTTGCGGAACACCGAACAGCGCCTCCACTTCAGGCAGCAGGACTTTGAGCGCGTCACAATCACGCAGTACCTGGATGAACACTTGAGGGTGATCTTCCATCAGTGCGCGGGAGATTTCCTTCCAGCTGCGTTCCGGCGTCAGAGCTTCCAGCTCGCCTGATCCGCTGAGCTGGCGCATCAGCTCGAGGGTGTCAGGCGCTACTCGGAAGCCGAGTCCTGCGTAGCGGGCAGCAAAGCGGGCAACGCGCAGGACGCGCAGGGGATCTTCGGCGAATGCCGGGGAAACATGGCGCAGCAGGCGGTTTTCCAGGTCCTGCTGGCCGTGATACGGATCCGTCAGAACACCCTGGTCGTCTTCCGCCATGGCATTGATCGTCAGGTCACGGCGGATCAGGTCTTCTTCGAGAGTGACCTCGGGGCTGGCGTGAAAGGTAAAGCCACCATAGCCACGACCGCTCTTGCGTTCGGTGCGGGCCAGGGCGTATTCCTCGCCGCTCTTGGGGTGAAGAAAGACCGGAAAGTCCGAACCCACCGGGCGAAAACCCTTGGCGAGCATTTCTTCGGCCGTGGCGCCGACTACCACCCAATCGATGTCGGTTACCGGTTTGCCCAGCAGGCGATCGCGTACCGCACCGCCGACCTTGTAAATCTGCATAAAAAACCTCCGTTAGCCCGACAGAATAACCCTTGCGCCGAGCTTTCGGAGGTTTGTCATGCGCTCAGAGGTGGATGACCGCCAGGTCCAGGCGGCCATAGTCCCCTTCGTTGTGATCGCTTCTTGGCGGTACGTGATGGGTTTTCATCACCTGGTCGCCCTGCAGGGTTTCCAGATGGATGTCGAACCCCCACAGCCGGTGCAGGTGCTTGAGGACCTCGTCGGTAGAGTCGCCCAAGGGTTTGCGGTCGTGCTGTTGATGGCGCAGGGTCAGCGAACGGTCGCCTCGCCTGTCGATGCTCCAGATCTGCACGTTAGGCTCGCGGTTGCCCAGGTTGTACTGGGCGGCAAGGGTTTCGCGGATGATCCGATAGCCGCTTTCGTCATGAATGGCCGGTACCAGCAGGTCGTCTTTCTGGTCGTCATCCAGGATGCTGAACAGCTTGAGGTCGCGGATGACCTTGGGTGACAGGTACTGCAGGATGAAGCTCTCGTCCTTGAAGCTGCTCATGGCGAACTTGATGCTGGAAAGCCAGTCGGTCCCGGCCAGTTCCGGGAACCAGCGGCGGTCCTCCTCGGTTGGTTCTTCGCAGATGCGCCGGATATCGCGGTACATGGCGAAACCCAGGGTGTAGGGGTTGATACCGTTGTAGTAAGGGCTGTCGAAGCCGGGCTGGAAGACCACGCTGGTGTGGGAGGCGAGGAACTCCATCATGAAGCCATCGGTCACCAGGCCTTCGTCATACAGGTCGTTCATCAGGGTGTAGTGCCAGAACGTTGCCCAGCCTTCGTTCATCACCTGGGTCTGGCGTTGCGGGTAGAAGTATTGGGCGATCTTGCGCACGATCCGCACGATTTCCCGTTGCCACGGTTCCAGCAGCGGCGCGTGTTTCTCGATGAAATACAGGATGTTTTCCTGCGGTTCGGCGGGGAAGCGCGCGTTGTCCTTGTCGCTGAACTTGTCCGTGCCTTTGGGAATGGTGCGCCACAGGTCGTTGATCTGTTTCTGCAGGTGTTCTTCCCGATCCTTTTGCCGGCGCCGTTCTTCTTCCGCGGAAATCGGATAAGGACGTTTGTAGCGGTCCACTCCGTAGTTCATCAGGGCATGGCAGGAGTCCAGCAGGTCTTCCACGGCATCGATGCCATGGCGCTCTTCGCACTGCATGATGTACTGCTTGGCGAACACCAGGTAATCGATGATCGAGCTGGCATCCGTCCAGGTACGGAACAGGTAGTTGCCCTTGAAGAAGCTGTTATGGCCGTAGCAGGCGTGGGCCACCACCAGTGCCTGCATGCAGATGGTGTTTTCTTCCATCAGGTAGGCGATGCAGGGGTCAGAGTTGATCACGATCTCGTAGGCCAGCCCCATCTGGCCGCGGCTGTAGGACTTTTCGGTACTAAGGAAATGCTTGCCGTAAGACCAATGGTGATAACCCAGGGGCATGCCGACAGAGGCATAGGCATCCATCATCTGTTCGGCGGTGATCACTTCGATCTGGTTGGGATAGGTATCCAAGGCGTAGCGCGCTGCGATACGGCTGATTTCGCGGTCGTAGGCCTGGATCAGCTCGAACGTCCATTCCGAACCGGTGGAGATAGGCTGGCGTTTCTGCTCTCTGGCGGTCATGTCACTAACCTGCGCTGGAAGAGTTCACGGAAGACCGGATAGATATCTCCGGCCGAGACCAGTTGCTGCTGGGCGAAAGTATCGGAAAAGGCTTCGGCAATGCGCTCGTATTCGAACCACAGGGCCTGATGTTCGCGCGGGGTAATCTCCACGTAAGTGTAGTACTGCACGAAGGGCATGATCTGGTTGATCAGGATGTCGCGGCAGATCGGCGAGTCGTCGTTCCAGTTATCGCCGTCGGAAGCCTGGGCGGCGTAGATGTTCCACTCGTTGCTCGGATAACGCTCGGCCATAATCTCCTGCATCAGTTTCAAGGCGCTGGAGACGATGGTGCCGCCGGTTTCCCGGGAGTAGAAGAACTCCTCCTCGTCCACCTCGCGTGCGCTGGTGTGGTGGCGGATGAACACTACGTCGATCTTGTCGTAGTTACGCTTGAGAAACAGGTATAGAAGGATGAAGAAACGCTTGGCGATGTCCTTGGTGGCCTGGGTCATGGAGCCGGAAACGTCCATCAGGCAAAACATCACGGCCTTGGAGCTGGGGTTAGGCTGTTTGACCAGCAGGTTGTACTTGAGGTCGAAGGTGTCGAGGAATGGCACCCGATGAATGCGGGCGCTGAGACGCTCGATTTCCGCTTCCATTTCCTGAATATCGCCGAAGTTGTCCGGTTCTTCGCGTTTCAGGCGTTCAAGCTCTTCTTTGACTTCGCGCAGTTTTGCCCGGCTGCTGCCGGACAGGGCGATGCGCCGGGCATGGGCCGAGCGCAGCGTCCGAATGATGTTGATGCGCGAGGGATTGCCCTCGTTGCTGATCCCGGCCCGGACAGTCTTGAAGGTGTCGGTCCCGGTCAGGTTGCGCTTGACCAGGTTCGGCAGTTCCAGGTCCTCGAACATGAACTCGAGGAACTCCTCCTGGGTAATCTGGAAAACGAACTCGTCCATGCCTTCGCCGGAATTGCCCGCCTTGCCCCGGCCACCTCCGCCACCCCCGCCTTGAGGGCGTGCGATGTGCTCTCCGGCCGTGAACTCCTTGTTTCCCGGGTGCACCACGGTCTGTTTGCCGCCGCGCCCATGATGGAGCACGGGTTCATCGATATCCCGGCCGGGGATGCTGATTTGTTCGCCATGCTCCATGTCAGTGATGGAACGGCGGCTGACCGCCTCTTCGACGGCCTTCTTGATGTGATCACGATAACGCCGCAGAAACCGCTGGCGGTTTACCGTGCTCTTGTTCTTGCCATTGAGACGTCGGTCGATCACATAACTCATGACTGCTCCTTAGAAGCGGTCTTGAAGCTCGCAAGCGGCCCGGACGGGGAGAGGGTGCGGTAAGGTGTCTTGCCGCCGGTACTCTGCCCGAGCCTCGCTGCGAACGTTCAAACGCGCTTCCTGAAGCCTGTGTAGCAGAAATCGCTAAGACAGGCTCCTGGCTAACGACAACCGGTGCAACCGGCGGGTTACTGCGATTTTCTGACCCGCAGATACCACTCGGACAGCAGTCGTACCTGTTTGTCGGTGTAGCCGCGCTCGACCATTCGAGTAACGAAGTCGTTGTGTTTCTGTTGATCCTCTTTGCTGGCCTTGGCATTGAAGCTGATGACCGGGAGCAGATCCTCGGTGTTGGAGAACATTTTCTTCTCGATAACCACCCGCAGTTTTTCGTAGCTGAGCCAGGTTGGGTTCTTGCCGTTGTTGTTGGCTCGGGCTCGCAGTACGAAATTGACGATCTCGTTGCGGAAGTCCTTCGGATTGCTGATGCCGGCCGGTTTCTCGATTTTCTCCAGTTCTTCGTTGAGCGCGACCCGATTGAGGATCTCGCCGGTTTCCGGATCGCGGTATTCCTGATCCTGAATCCAGAAGTCCGCATACAGCACATAGCGGTCGAAGATGTTCTGACCGTATTCGCTGTAGGACTCCAGGTACGCGGTCTGGATTTCCTTGCCGATGAACTCGATGTAGCGCGGAGCCAGGTATTCCTTCAGGAAGCGCAGGTAGCGTTCGCGGGTTTCCGCCTGGAATTGTTCCTGCTCGATCTGTTGCTCGAGCACGTAGAGCAGATGCACCGGGTTGGCCGCGATCTCATGGGGATCGAAGTTGAAGACTTTCGACAGGATCTTGAAGGCGAAGCGGGTCGACAGGCCGTTCATGCCCTCGTCTACACCGGCGGCGTCACGGTATTCCTGAATCGACTTGGCTTTCGGATCGGTGTCCTTGAGGTTCTCGCCATCGTAGACGCGCATTTTCGAGTAGATGTTCGAGTTCTCCGGCTCTTTGAGGCGCGAGAGCACGGTGAACTGAGCGAGCATTTTCAAGGTGTCGGGAGCGCAATGCGCCTTGGACAGGGAGCTGTTGAACAGCAGCTTGTCGTAGATTTTGACTTCGTCGCTGACCCGCAGGCAGTAAGGGACTTTGACGATATAGATCCGGTCGATGAAGGCTTCGTTGTTCTTGTTGTTACGGAAGGTGTGCCATTCCGATTCGTTGGAGTGAGCCAACAGGATGCCGGTGAAGGGGATCGCGCCCAGACCCTCGGTACTGTTGTAGTTGCCTTCCTGGGTGGCCGTCAGCAATGGGTGCAGCACCTTGATCGGTGCCTTGAACATTTCGACGAACTCCATCAGGCCCTGGTTGGCCCGGCACAATGCACCTGAATAGCTATAGGCGTCGGCGTCGTTCTGCGGGAATTCCTCCAGCTTGCGAATATCGACCTTGCCCACCAGGGCGGAAATGTCCTGGTTGTTCTCGTCTCCCGGTTCTGTCTTGGCGACCGCGATCTGGTTGAGGATCGAGGGATAGAGCTTGACCACCCTGAACTGGCTGATATCGCCGCCGAACTCGGACAGGCGCTTGGTGGCCCAGGGCGACATGATGGTGTTCAGGTAACGCCGTGGAATGCCGAAGTCTTCTTCGAGGATTGCGCCATCTTCCGTGGCGTTGAACAACCCGAGAGGCGACTCGAATACCGGGGAGCCCTTGATGGCGTAGAAGGGCACCTTCTCGATCAGTTGTTTGAGTTTCTCGGCCAGGGATGATTTACCGCCACCGACGGGACCGAGGAGGTAGAGGATCTGTTTCTTCTCTTCCAGGCCCTGAGCGGCATGGCGGAAATAGGAGACGATCTGGTCGATGCATTCTTCCATTCCATGGAAGTCCTCAAAGGCCGGATAGCGACGGATCACTTTGTTGGAGAAGATCCGTGACAGTCTCGAATTGGTCGATGTGTCCAGCAGCTCTGGTTCACCAATAGCCAGAAGCAGGCGTTCAGCGGCCGACGCGTAGGCGCTACGGTCCTTTTTGCAGAGCTCCAGGTACTCCTGTAACGAGAACTCTTCCTGGCGTGTGGATTCGAAGCGTTGTTGGAAGTGGCTAAAAATACTCATGACGTCACCTCGCTCGATACGTGGAGCCGACGCCGGATCAGTCAGTCAAGTGCTGGCATGCAACCGGGAATCCGGCTGCTGTTTACCCCCCAGAACACTTTCAAAGCTATCGACCTTGAAAGCTAGTACCGATGACCCGCACGCCGGTGTACCGGCTCTCCCCTGATTGGATGGCCTGAGGCTAAGGATAGTTCGGAATCGGGGAGATAAAGGTGGAATACGCAATTTGTTCAAGTGACCGTTCGTCGGTCGCGGCGCCAGCCCGCGAATGACGCGGGCTGGAGCACAGAAAAAATTATTCGGCGTTGCCTTGGGCAATTTCCGCAGGGTAGGTGGTTCGCCACAGTTCGAAACCACCGTCCAGGCTGTAGACGTCGGAGAATCCCTGGCTGATCAGGTAGGCCGCCGCGCTTTGGCTGGAGTTGCCGTGATAGCAGACGACCACCAGCGGGGCGTCGAGATCGGCATTGCGGATGAAGTCGGAGATGGAGTGGTTGTCCAGATGCAGGGAGCCGCTGATGTGGTTCAAGGCAAAGGTCTGCGGATCGCGGATGTCGACCACCACGGCGCCTTGCTCGCGCAGTGCCTGGGCCTGTTCTGGGGGGATGCGTTTGAATTCGCTCATGGCGGGCTCCTGGGCCTGGTGGCAAGCGCCGTCTAGCGCTTGGCGGTGATTGGCATGGGTTCAGGGGAAGGTTGATTGGCCTGGGGCTTGATGTGGCCGTGGGCGTCGCACTCACATTCGAGGCGTTGGCCGGTGTCGACGTTCAGCAGGGTCAGGGCGCCGCCCCAGACGCAGCCAGTGTCCAGGGCGACGACGCCGGGCTGGTTGCAGTTGCCTTCAAGGGCGGCCCAGTGACCGAAGATGATTTTCACGTCCCGGGTCTTGCGTTCCTTGTGCTCGAACCATGGGGCGTAACCCGGTGGAGCGGTGTCCGGCCCTTCCTTGCCCTTGAGGTCGAGCTTGCCATCGCTGGTGCAGAAACGCATGCGAGTGAAATAGTTGGTGATCACCCGCAGGCGGGTCACGCCTTTGAGTTCGCTGTCCCATTTTATCGGATCGTTGCCGTACATACCGTCCAGATAGGGCTCGAAGCGGTTGTCGTCACGCAATGCCTCTTCGACTTCGGTGGCGTACTTGAGGGCCTTTTTCAGCGACCACTGCGGCGGTATCCCCGCGTGTACCAGGGCGACGTTGCGCTGTTCGTCATAATGCATCAGCTTTTGCTGGCGCAGCCACTGGAGCAATTCCTCGCAATCCGGCGCGTTGAGTATCTCGCTCAGGGTATCGGCTTTCTTCAGGCGCTCGATATTGCGCCAGACGGCCAGCAGGTGCAGGTCGTGATTGCCCAGCACGCACACCAGGGAATCGCGCATGGCATAAAGAAAGCGCAGGGTTTCCAGCGACTGTGGGCCGCGGTTGACCAGATCGCCAACCAGCCACAGGCGATCCTTGGCCGGGTCGAAAGCGACCTTTTCAAGCAGGCACTGCAACGGCCCCAGGCAGCCTTGCAGGTCACCGACGGCATAAGTCGTCATCAGTGCAGGGCTCCGGGCACCGCCAGGCGGAAGGGGGCGATGATGGCGTCGAAGTGTTTGCCGTCTTCGGCGAGCATCTGATAGCTGCCCTGCATATTGCCGACGCGCGTGGTCATGACCGTACCACTGCTGTAGGTGTGGCTTTTTCCTACGGCGATCAGCGGCTGCTGGCCGACGACGCCGGCACCGCGAACTTCTTCGACGTGCCCGTCGCCATCGGTGATCACCCAGTGCCGGGAGAGCAATTTGGCGGGCAGCAGGCCATTGTTCTGTACGGTGATGGTGTAGGCGAAGGCAAAGCGGTTCTGCTCGGGTTGCGACTGTTCTGCGAGAAAGCGGGTGACGACGCTGACGTCGATCTGATAGCGAGGATCGGACATGCAAGGGGCCTTAAAACGAAGCGGGACGCGGGATAAAACTGATGGAGGTCAGTCTAGGCCAAGTATCGGGTAGTAAACCAGACATGGCGCCTGGCGTCTTACCCGATAACGCTGGTGGCGTGTCAGCTGGCGCTGGCAGTGTCCGCGGCTTGTTCGCCGAGCTTGTCGGCCAGGCGAACGAAGGCTGCCAGGTCCAGTTGCTCCGGACGCAGGCTGCCATCGACACCGGCGGCTTCGATCTCGGCGCTGGAAAGCAGGGCCTTGAGGGTATTGCGCAGGGTCTTGCGGCGCTGGTTGAAGGCTTCGCGGACGATGCGCTCCAGCAGGCGATGATCCTTGGCCGGGTGCGGCAGTACCGCATGTGGCACCAGGCGGACGATCGCCGAGTCGACTTTCGGTGGCGGATTGAATGCGCCAGGGCCGACGTTGAACAGATGCTCCACGCGGCAGTGGTACTGGACCATGATCGACAGGCGGCCCCAGTCACCACCGCCCGGGCCTGCGGCGAGGCGCTCTACCACTTCTTTCTGCAGCATGAAGTGCATGTCGCGGATCAGGCTGGCGTTTTGCAGCAGGTGAAAGATCAGCGGGGTGGAGATGTTGTAGGGCAGGTTGCCGACCACCCGCAGGCTGCCGGGGGCGGCATTCAGGCTGTTGAAGTCGAACTTCAGGGCGTCGCCCTGGTGCAGGCTGAAATTGTCCCGGCCGGCGAACTGCTGGTTGAGGATCGGCACCAGGTCCTTGTCCAGCTCGACCACGTCCAGCTGGGCGCCGCTGTTGAGCAGGCCTTCGGTCAGGGCGCCCTGGCCCGGGCCGATTTCCAGCATGCGGTCGCCGGACTTGGCATTGATGGAGCGCAGGATGCGGTCGATCACGCCGGCGTCATGCAGGAAGTTCTGGCCGAAGCGCTTGCGCGCCCGGTGCTGGTATTGCTCGGTCATAAACGGGTCTCGGCCATCTGGTAGGCGGTTTCCAGGGCGACTTTCAGGCTGCCGGTATCGATCTTGCCGCTGCCGGCCAGATCCAGGGCAGTGCCGTGGTCGACCGAGGTACGGATGATCGGCAGGCCCAGCGTCACGTTGACCGCGGCGCCGAAACCTTTGTATTTCAGCACAGGCAGCCCTTGGTCATGGTACATCGCCAGCACTGCGTCGCAGTGCTCCAGATATTTGGGGGTAAACAGAGTGTCGGCGGGCAGGGGGCCGCGCAGGTCCATGCCTTCGTTGCGCAGACGCTCCAGGGTGGGTTCGATGATATCGATTTCTTCATGGCCCAGGTGTCCGCCTTCGCCGGCATGCGGGTTGAGCCCGCAGACCAGGATACGTGGCTGGGCGATGCCGAATTTGTTGCGCAGGTCTGCATGCAGAATGCGTGTAACCCGCTCCAGGCGCTCCGGAGTAATGGCGTCGGCAATGTCCCGCAGGGGCAGGTGAGTGGTCACCAGTGCCACGCGCAGGCCATGGGTGGCCAGCATCATTACCACTTGTTCGGTATGCGTCAGGTCGGCGAGAAACTCGGTATGACCGGAAAAGGCGATACCGGATTCGTTGATCACCCCCTTGTGCACCGGGGCGGTAATCATGCCGTCGAAATGCCCGTCCAGACAGCCTTGGCCGGCCCGGGTCAGGGTTTCCAGGACGAATGCGGCGTTGGCCTTGTCCAGCTGACCGGCGACGACCTTGGCCGACAGCGGGGTATCCCAGACATAGAGGCTACCGGCGGCGGCCGGCTGGTTAGGCCAATTGTCGGGGCCGACCGCAATCAGGCTGACGGCCACACCCAGCTGCGCGGCCCGCTCGGTAAGCAGGTCGCGGCTGGTGATGGCGATCAGGGGGTGTGGCTGTTCTTGCGAGGCGAGCAACAGGCACAGGTCGGGACCTATACCGGCTGGCTCGCCGGGGGTGAGCGCGAAACGCTTGGGTTTCACTGTGCCGCCTGGTCAGCGCCAGGAAGTTTGATCTCGACGTAGGCTTCGTCGCGAATCTGGCGCAGCCAGGTTTGCAGCTCTTCGTCGTATTTGCGGTTACGCAGCACAGTCATGGCTTGTTGTTCGCGAGCCTGGGTGGTGCTGTCGGTGGCGCGGCGGCCAAGGACTTCCAGTACGTGCCAGCCGTAGGGGCTCTGGAACGGCTTGGACAGTTGCCCTTGCGGGGTCTTGGCCATCACGTCGCGGAACTCGGGCACCAGGGCGTTCGGGTCGATCCAGTTGAGGTCGCCACCGTTGAGGGCGGAACCCGGATCTTCCGAGTAGCTTTTCGCCAGTTCGGCAAAGTCTTCGCCGGCTTCGATGCGCTCGTAGAGCTTCTGGGCCAGGCGCTTGGTTTCTTCTTCGCTGCGAATCTCACTTGGCTTGATCAGGATGTGACGGACATGCACTTCGTCACGCATCTGATTGCCGCCGCCGCGTTTTTCCAACAGCTTGAGGATGATGAAACCGCCTGGAGTGCGGGCTGGCTGGGTGATATCGCCCACTGCCATGGCGCTCAGTTCGCGGTCGAACGGAGGGGGCAGTTGAGCGGCTTTACGCCAGCCCATGTCGCCGCCTTCCAGGGCGTTGTCGCTACCCGAGCGGGCGATGGCCAGTTGAGCGAAGTCGGCGCCTTGCTTGAGCTGCTGATAGATGTCCATGGCCTGGCGCGCGGCGCTCTGAATCGCTTCGGAGTTGGCGCTTTCCGGGGTTGGAATCAGGATATTGGCCAGGTGCAGCTCTTCGGACAGCTGCATCTTGCCCAGGTCGGAGGCGAGGAAGTTCTTCACTTCCTGCTCGGAGACCTGAATGCGTTCGGCAACACGGCGCTGGCGCACATGGCTGATGATCATCTCGCGGCGGATCTGTTCACGGGCGTCCTGATAGGACAGGCCATCACGAGCCAGGGCGGCACGGAACTGATCGGGGGTCATGTTGTTGCGTTGGGCGATGGTGCCGACGGCCTGGTTCAGCTCTTCATCGGTAATGCGGATGCCGGAGCGTTCGCCGATCTGCAGTTGCAGGTTTTCGACGATCAGGCGTTCCAGTACCTGCTGGTTCAGGACCTCGGCGGGAGGCATGCCGCCGCCGCGCTTGGCGATGGTTTGCTGAACTTCGTGAACCCGTTGGTCCAGCTGGCTCTGCATGACCACGTCGTTATCGACGATGGCCACCACTTTGTCGATGGGTTGTACCGCGGCGCTCGCCGCGGTACTCAGGAACAACGCGCCCAGCATCAGCGGGCGCAGACAATCAGAAAGCTTGGTCTTCACGTTCACGGTAACCTTGAATGCCTTTGTCGAGGAAGCTCTCTACCTTGGCGCCGGTCAGGCCGCCGAGTCCTTTCAGGACGATTTGGAGGAAGATGCCATGGTCGCCTTTCTCGTTCTGCGGGGCGTCTTGACTGAATTCGTCATACTTGACCCAGTAACGGTTGATCAGGCGCAGTTTCCAGCAGCAGTTGTCGTATTCGAAACCACCGAAGGCATCGAGGGTACGGTTGCGGTTGTAGTCGTACTGCCAGCGGCTGATCAGGTTCCATTGCGGCACGATCGGCCAGATCACCGAGAAGTCGTGCTGCTTGATCTTGTAATAGTCCTTCACGTAGCCAGGAGTGCCTGGGGTGCCGTAGTCACCGCCACCCACCGACCATTTACCCGTGGACTGGTCATAACGAACCAGGTCGTTGCGATAACGATAACCGGCGTTGATGACCTTGTTCGGGTTGTCTTCCGGCTGGTAGTGGAACATCGCACTGCCGGAGCGCGGGCTGTGGCTGTCCGGATCCCAGTTGTAGTCGGCAGTGGTACGCCAGTCGCGGTTCCAGCGGTACTCGTATTCCAGTGCGTAAGGCGAAACATTGGAGTGTGCGTCATCGCGGGTCTTCGCATCGATACCCGGCAACTGGACTTCGCGGTCCTTGAAGTACAAGGCCTGGCCGACGCTGATACGCTGACGTTCGAAGCCGTTTTCTTCGATCCAGCGGTTGGTGATGCCGAGAGACAGTTTGTTCTCGTCGCCTACACGGTCTGAGCCGGAAAAGCGGTTGTCACGGAACAGCGACGAGTAGTTGAAAGTGCTTTCGCCAGTGTCGAATACCGGAATGTCGCTCTGGTCTTTCTCTGGTACATAGAGGTAGTAGAGGCGTGGTTCCAGGGTCTGGCGATAGTTCTTGCCGAACCATTGGGTGTTGCGGTCGAAGTACAGGCCGCTATCGACGCTGACGATTGGTACGCCACGGTTCTGATTACTGCTGTAAGTGCCATTCAGACGATCGCCTTCTGGGCCCTGTCCTGCGATATCACGTTTACCTTGGCCATCAAGGTCCAAGTCATACTGAGTGTACTGATACTTGAGTGTTGGTTTCAGGAAACCATATGTCCAGTTCAGGGGGAGGCTCACGGACGGTGCAAGATTGAGGCGGTTACCGTTGGCACGAGCTAGACCGAAAATGTTGGTGTCGAGGCGCTTGGCTTCCCCACCGTTCTCGTCAGTGTAGGTGCCTGTTTTAAGGTCGCGTTCAAATCGAACAATTTCAGTTTCATACTTGAAGTCCAGCCCGCCCGGATGCTGCGGCAAGAAACCATTCAAGGTGATCTGCGGCAGACGGTTGTAAGGCGTGGTATTGGATACCGTCGCCAACTCGTAAGCTTGAGCATTGAGGCGTGCGGTGTAGGTATCGCCGCGGTAGGTTACAGCGCCCTGCTGGTTGATGTAGTCACGACTTTCCACGCCGATCTGGTCGCTCTGCAGATCCTGGAAGTAGTACGGATCGCTGATCTTGGTGTAGTCGACCTCGGTCATCAGACGCGAATCGAGCCCGCCCTTGTGCTGCCAGTTGTACATGTAGCGGGTTTTTTCGTAGTCCGACTGCAGCTTGCGGTCGTCGTTTTCGTCGTTGAGGTATGCCGCGCCGAACTGACCTTCGCTGGACTTGGTCAGGTAGCGGAATTCGCCTTCCATCAACAGGCCGCGCTTGCTCATGTAGCGCGGGTACAACGTGGCGTCGTAGTTCGGCGCCAGGTTGAAGTAGTACGGGGTAACCAGCATGAAGCCGGTATCGCTGCCGCTGCCGATGGTCGGCGGCAGGAAGCCGGACTGGCGACGGTCGTCGATCGGGAAATAGATGTACGGCGTGTACAGGACCGGAATGTCCTTGACGCGTAACGTCACGTTGGTCGCGGTGCCAAAGCCGGTCGCCGGGTTCAGGGTGATGTTGTTGCCCTTGAGCTGCCAGGCGTTGCTGCTTGGTTCGCACGTGGTGTACGTGCCGTCCTTGAGGCGGATGATCGCGTTCTCGGCACGCTTGGCGTACAGCGCGTTACCGCGGATACGCGATTTGTGCATCACGTATTCGGCGTTGTCGACCTTGGCCTCGCCGGTGTCCAGCTGTACATCGGCATGATCGCCGACCAGCAGGGCGCCGTTGTCGCGCAGGCGGACGTTGCCGCTCAGCTCGCCACGATTCTCGGCCTGGTACAGGTTGGCCTCGTCGGCCTCGACCTGCATGCTGCCCTGGCGCATGACCACGTCACCGGCCAGGGTAGCGATCTGCTGCTCCTGCTGATAACGCGAAGCCTTGGCGCCGATAAAGGTCGGGGCGTCACTTTTATTCGTCTTGTCATTCATGCCAGGACGAATCGGTTCGATATAAGCACCAGCGCAGTAAGGACCGGTCTCGGCCAACTGGGCGGCGGTCAGCTTCTCGCGCGGAACCCAGTCGAGGTGACTGTAGTCTTCGCTGCGGGACTTCAGGCCGCGGCCCTTGGATTCGGTAACCAGCATCGGCTTGGCGCCGGTGTCTTCGCTGGTTTCGCCGCCTTCGGCCGATGTAGCGGTGCTCGAACTGACTGCACTCGCGTCATGCACAGGGCGCGGAGGCAGTTGAGCGGCGCTGGTTTTCGGCGCGCAGTCCCAGCCGCCCGAAGCAGAGACTGAGCAGTCATACTGTTCTGCGGCGACCACGAACGAAGTGGCTAGGGGTTGCAGGGCCAGCAGACTGCCAGTAACCAACAACGGAAATTTTTTACGAAACGCGGGGGATTTCAATGCCATCTTATTAGTCCGGGCTTCCTGCGTGCCATCTGCCCGCGGTGTGGGCCGCACGCCTCTCGATGGTCTGAAAAAGATGCTGGATAATAAAGCATGACCCGCTTGACGGCTAGCGCCGTCGGAGACCCTTGCAATGCCTGACCAAGATGTACGCTTGCAACACCTGAAAGTTTGGCTCGATGAGCAGTTGTCGATTGTTTATGCCTCCAACGGATGGGGCCCCGTGCCCCCGGCCACATTGACCGCGGCCAGCAGCGACGCGAGTTTCCGGCGGTATTTCCGCTGGGAAGGCGAAGGCCGCAGCTTTGTGGTGATGGATGCTCCACCGCCCCAGGAAAACTGCAAACCCTTCGTGGATATCGCCCATCTGTTGGCAAAATCCGCAATCAATGTGCCGAAAATTTATGCAGAAGATTTGTCGCGCGGCTTTCTTTTGCTCAATGATCTGGGCAACAAAACCTATCTGGACGTGATCGACGGCGAAAATGCCGACGCCCTGTTCAAGGATGCGCTGCAAACCTTGCTGGCTTTCCAGCAGTTGCCGATGGATGCGCCATTGCCCAGTTATGACGTTGCTTTGCTGCGCCGTGAACTGGAGCTGTTTCCCGAGTGGTACGTGGGACGCGAGCTGGGCGTCGAGCTGAGTGAGCGCCAGCGCGGCCAATGGCAGCGGGTCAGCGAGCTGTTGATCGAAAGCGCCCTGACCCAGCCCAAGGTGCTGGTGCATCGTGACTATATGCCGCGCAACCTGATGCTCAGCGAGCCCAATCCGGGCGTGCTGGATTTCCAGGACGCGGTCTACGGCCCGGTGACCTATGACGCCACCTGTCTGTTCAAGGATGCCTTTCTCAGCTGGCCCGAAGCACGGGTGCGCGGCTGGCTGGAAGACTACTGGCAGCAAGCGTCCCGGCTCGGGATCGCGGTACAGCCCGATTTCGAGGATTTCCTGCGCGCCAGCGACCTGATGGGCGTACAGCGCCATCTCAAGGTGATCGGGATCTTCGCGCGGATCTGCCACCGCGACGGCAAGCCCCGCTACCTGGGCGACGTGCCGCGTTTCTTCGCTTATATAGAAGCCGTCGTGGCTCGTCGGCCAGAGCTGGCGGAGTTGGGTGAGCTGTTGGCCAGCCTGCGTCAACCGGTCGGAGCCTGTGTATGAAGGCAATGATTCTGGCCGCGGGCAAGGGCGAACGGATGCGCCCCTTGACCCTGACCACCCCCAAGCCGTTGATCCGCGCCGCCGGTGTGCCGCTGATCGAGTATCACTTGCGAGCACTGGCCCGGGCGGGCTTTACCGAAATCGTCATCAACCACGCCTGGCTGGGGCAGCAGATCGAGGATCACCTGGGCGATGGTTCGCGCTTCGGCTTGAGCATTCGCTATTCGCCGGAGGGCGAGCCACTGGAAACCGGCGGCGGTATTTTCCGCGCCTTGCCGTTGCTGGGCGACGAGCCCTTTGTGGTGGTCAACGGCGATGTCTGGACCGATTACGATTTCCGCTCGTTGAACCGTCCGCTGGACGCGCTGGCGCACCTGGTGCTGGTGGATAACCCGGCTCACCACACCGCCGGGGATTTCGTCCTCAGCGATGCCCGGGTGCGGGACGCCGAGCCGGGCGCGCAGACCCTGACCTACAGCGGGATCGCGGTGTTGCACCCGGACCTGTTCCAGGGCTGCACACCGGGCGCGTTCAAACTGGCACCCCTGCTGCGCAAGGCCATGGCCGATGGACAGGTCAGCGGCGAGCGTTTGCAGGGTCACTGGGTCGATGTCGGTACCCATGAGCGCCTGGCAGAAGTCGAAACCTTGTTAGAAGCGAGTCACTGATATGTTGTGGCCAGGGACTCTGATCGGAGCCGGGGCTGGCTTTGCCATTGCCAGTATCCCGGGGGCCATGCTGGGAGCGTTGCTGGGACAGGCGCTGGACCGGCGCCTGCAACTGCATAGCTGGGCCCAGGTGCGTGAGCGTCTGGGCGGTCGACCGGCGCTGCGCAACGATGAACTGCTGTTCGTACTCTTGGGGCGGTTGGCGAAAAGTGATGGCCGGGTGGTCGATGGGCATATCCAGCAGGCGCGTCTGGAAATGCGCTCGCTGGATATGAGTGAAGTCGCGCAGCGCCGCGCCATTGCCGCGTTCAATCGGGGCAAGTCGGGCAACGATCGGTTGCGGGGCTACCTGCGACGCCTGGCGGCGCAGCCTCATGCCGCCGAGGGTGTATTGCGCGCATGCTGGCGGATGGTCTGGGCCGATGGCCGGGCCAGCCCCGCCGAGCGTGAGCTGATCCAGCTCTGGGGCAAGTGGCTGGGCTGGACTGTGCAGCAGGTGCAGGCGTTGGCGGCGGACTATGAGCCGAGCAAAAAACCGTTGGCCAACAGCAGTGGCACTTATCAGGACGCATTGCGCCTGCTGGGTGTCTCGGCGACCAGCGAACCCTCGCAGATCAAGCGCGCCTACCGGCGCCTGCTCAGCCGCCATCACCCGGACAAGATTGCCGGCAGCGGTGCAAGTCCGTTGCAGGTGCGGGAAGCCACGGAGAAAACCCGCGAGCTGCACAGCGCTTACGCGTTGATCCGCGAGCGTCGGGATTTTCGTTAGAGAGACTCGTTAGAGGGAAATGCCTCGCGTTCGGCTCCACCCCTGTCAAAACAGAAGCGGGGCCGGGCGCGGCGGGGTTCAGTCTTGTGTGGGTTGCGGACTCAGCCAGCCGCGTACGCGTCTGAACAGCTGTTCGTTTTCAGCCGTGCTGTTGCCCGGCAGGGCGTTGAGCGAGACCTGGGTGAAGTTGGCGTTCTTCAGGCGCTTGCTCGCTTGCAGACGTTCCAGGGCGCTCTTGCGAGCCTGCGCGTTGTCCTTGTAGAAAAAGTCGGCGGTCGCCAGCTTCAGGGTCGGGGTCAGTTCCGCCAGTCCGGGCTTGCCGATGGACGGAGTCTGGGCAGCCACCAGTACCAGTTTCTGAATCTCCGGCGGCTGTTTTTCGCTCAGGTAGCGCGTGGCCCAGTAAGCGCCGCTGCCATGACCCAGCAGCACAATGCTGCGGGCATTCTGCTGCTGGGCGTAGGTCACCGCCGCGTCGATACGGGCAAAGATTCGCTCGGCATCGGCCTTGGCCTGTTCTTCGCTGCTCTCCACCACCGCGCGATCGGCAATCTCGGCTTCGCCACCGGCGGCCTGTTCGATCGGCTTGGGCGCTGCCGTGGCGGCATCTTTGCTGCTAGTGTCGGCGGTCGCGGGCGCAGGTTCGGCCTCGACGATGCGCGGTTGCGTCGCATCGCTCTGCAGGTCGGGCAAGGTCAGGCTCAGGCTGCTCCAGTCGGCGTCCGGCAATCTGTTGCGCAAAGGGCCGATTGCTTGAGGCCAGTCGGCGGTTTCGCCTGCGCCGGGGATGATAATCACCGCGCCCTTGGGGTCGCTGCTGTTGGCCGGTTTCCACAGGGCCAGAAAGCTCTCGCTGCCGGCTTGCAGTGACTGTTGTTCGCCGGGCGGTATGACGCGTTCGAGGGCCGCGGCATCTTCCTGGCTACGCTCAAGGAGCGGCTGGCGCTCGGCCGGTTTTTCCACGGCAGCCTGTTCTGCCGGGGCGGGTTGCGGATCCTCGGCCTTGACCGAAAAGGCACAAGGCAGGATCAGCGACAGGCACAATGCAGGCAGTGCCGTGCGGTGGACAAGGGGCATCGGTTATTCCAGGCCAGAAGTAATCCCGGCAGCCTAATGGGTTGGTCAGTATTTGTCAGTGTGTGAGACTTCAGATGATGCGTTTTCGCTGCCTGCTGGTTATCGGCTGTATCTGCCTTCCCTTGATGGCCTGGGCGGTGCCTGCGCCGCATATCGCCCAGGCGCAGTGGAGCCCCGCGCAGCAGCAATGGCTGGAACAGCACCGGGAACTGCGGGTCGGCGTGGTGCTCCAGGCCCCCTACGCCCAGTACGACCGTCGGCTGCAACGCTTGTCTGGCGCCAATATCGAACTGATGCAGTGGCTGGCCCAGGCGATGAAGGTCGAGCTGAGTTGGCGCAACTTTGCCGATCAGGCGCAGCTGGAAGCGGCGGTGCGCGCCGGTGAAGTCGATATGGCCCCGGGCTTGAGCCAGACCCCGGCCGGCTTGCGGCTCTGGCAGTTTTCCGATCCCTACATGCGTGTCCCGCAACTGGTGGTCGGCGAGCAGAAGGGCGCCGGCGCGGTGGAGCTGGAAAAGCTCGACAGCCAGACTCGCGTAGCAGTGCGCATGCCCAGCGCGGTGGCGGACTACCTGCGTGCGACTTACTCCAATCTCAATCTGCAGGGCGTGCCCCTGGAGCGCCAGGCCCTGCAATTGCTGCTTAGCCAGCAGGCGCGTTATGCGGTGATCGATGAGGCGCAGCTCAGTCGTTTGTCGGCGGAACCGGAATTCGCCGGCCTGGCGGTGGTGGGCGATATCGGCCTGCCGCAACTGCTGCGGGTGGCTACCCGGCGCGACTGGCCCGAGCTGGCGGATATCGTGCAACGCGCCTTGCACGGTATCGCCGCCAAGGACCTGGAGCAGTTGCACAATCGTTGGCTGCAGCCCAAGTATCCGCGGCTGAGCGAGTCCCGCGGTTTCTGGCAGAACCTCAGCCTGTTGCTGGCCGTGCTGCTGTTGGCGAGCATGGCCATCGTGATCTGGCAGCGCCGCCAGCAACAGGCGCTCGAGCAGCGGTTGCTGACCACCCGCGAGGACCTGGCCCGGCGCGAGGCCAGTGAAGAAGCCTTGCGCCTGACCCAGTTTTCCATCGACCAGAGCACGGTGGGCATTCTCTGGGTCAACTGGGACAGCCATGTACGCTACGCCAACCGCGCGGCCGAAAGCATGCTGGGTTATGCGTCGGGGGCGGTGGTCGACCGGCCGTTGAGCGACTTCGAACCCAACCTGCACATGGACCGCTGGCTTGGCCTGTGGAAGCGCGCGCGTGCCAGCGAGGACGCGCCGCCCAGCTTCGAGACCCAGTGTGTCCGCGCCGACGGCAGCATCCTGCCGGCCGATGTGTCGCTGAGCTTTCTGCGCTTTCGCGATGGCGAGTACCTGGTGGTTTACCTCACTGACGTCACCGAGCGTCGTCGCGCCCTGGCCGCCCTGCAGGAAAGCGAAGCGCGGTTGCAGGGGATCGCCGCCAACGTACCGGGGCTAGTGTTCCGCCTGGAACGGGCGCCGGTGACCGGGCAGATCGATTTCGCCTACATCAGCGAAGGCAGCGAGAGCCTGGTGGGTTACTCCCCGGCGACCCTCAGCCACCGCGACATAGGGTTGCGCAGCCTGGTGCACCCGGAAGATCGGGCCAGTTACCACCAGACCCAGGACCATGCCCTGGACACCGACAGCGACTGGTCCTGGCAGGGGCGGATCCTGACCCGCCAGGGCGAACAGCGCTGGGCGGAAATCAAGGCCATCACCCGCCAGCTCGAGGACGGCGCCTATGTCTGGGACGGCATCGTCTGGGACATCAGCGAAAGCAAGCGCATCGAACTGGAACTGGCCAGCTCGCGCGAGCAACTGCGCGAGCTATCGGCGCACCTGGAAAGCGTGCGTGAAGAGGAAAAGGCCCGCATCGCCCGGGAAGTGCACGACGAGTTGGGGCAGATGCTCACGGTGCTCAAGCTGGAGACCTCGATGTGCGAGCTGGCCTACGCGCAACTCGATCCGGGGCTGCACGAACGCCTGAACAGCATGAAGCGCCTGATCGCCCAGCTGTTCCAGCTGGTGCGCGATGTGGCCACGGCCTTGCGCCCGCCGATTCTCGATGCCGGCATCGCGTCGGCCATCGAGTGGCAGGCGCGGCGTTTCGAGGCGCGCACGCAGATTCCTTGCCTGGTGCAGGTGCCCGACAACCTGCCGGTGCTCAGCGACGCCAAGGCCATCGGTCTGTTCCGCATCCTCCAGGAGGCGCTGACCAACGTGATGCGCCATGCACAGGCGCATACTGTCGAACTGACCCTGAGCCTCGAGCACAATCAGCTGTGCATGACCATCAGCGACGACGGCCAGGGTTTCGTGGTCGAGGCCGGGCGGCCGACGTCCTTCGGTCTGGTGGGCATGCGCGAGCGGGTGCTGATCATGGGCGGCAGCCTGACCCTGGACAGTCAGCTGGGCGAGGGCACCACCCTGAGCGTTACTGTGCCGCTGGACCTGTAGGCGCGAGCAGACTCGCCGCTGCAGAGATCATCACTAATAAGAAGAGGTACGAGCTGTGATCCGTGTACTGGTAGCCGAAGACCACACCATCGTTCGCGAAGGCATCAAGCAGTTGATCGGCCTGGCCAAGGACCTGACGGTGGTGGGGGAGGCGAGCAATGGCGAGCAGTTGCTGGAAACCCTGCGCCACGTGCCTTGCGAGGTGGTGCTGCTGGATATTTCCATGCCTGGCGTCAACGGCCTGGAGGCGATCCCGCGGATCCGCGCGCTGAACAATCCACCGGCGATCCTGGTGCTGTCGATGCACGACGAAGCACAGATGGCGGCCCGGGCGCTGAAAGTGGGAGCGGCCGGTTATGCCACCAAGGACAGCGACCCGGCGCTGCTGCTGACGGCGATTCGCAAGGTGGCGGCAGGCGGGCGTTATATCGACCCGGAACTGGCCGACCGGATGGTTTTCGAAGTCGGCCTGACGGATACCCGGCCCCTGCATTCCCTGCTGTCGGAGCGTGAGTTCTCCGTGTTCGAACGGCTGGCCCAGGGTGCCAACGTCAACGATATCGCCCAGCAGCTGGCCTTGAGCAGCAAGACCATCAGCACCCACAAGGCGCGGCTGATGCAGAAACTCAACATCACCTCCCTGGCCGAGCTGGTGAAGTATGCGATGGAGCACAAGCTGCTTTGAATGGATCTGTAGCCGCTGCCGCAGGCTGCGATCGACAGCGCAGCTGTCGCTAAGCCTGGCCCTGGGGATTTTCAGCTCAATCGCGCTGCCTGGATCACGAGTGCTTCGCCCTCGATCGCAGCCTGCGGCAGCGGCTACACGTACCCATTTGCGACACGAAAACCGGCTTATAGCCATGATCGCCGTCAGGCGTGTGCCGGGACTTGTCCAATCGCGCCATCCTTGTAGGGGGATTCCTACAAGGAACCTTCCATCCGACTGAGGCCAATCTCTCATACCCCCCGATTTGCGCGGCTTGTGGCCTCCACTAGGCTTAGTCCACAGCCGTCAAAAAACAAAAGGTGTGGGTATGAGCGAGGTCGATTCAAGCGCTGGGGCGAGTGATGTACTGGTCAGTTTCCGTGGTGTGCAAAAGAGCTACGACGGCGAAAACCTGATCGTCAAAGACCTCAACCTGGAAATTCGCAAAGGCGAGTTCCTTACCCTGCTCGGGCCATCCGGCTCCGGCAAGACCACCAGCCTGATGATGCTGGCCGGCTTCGAGACCCCGACCGCCGGGGAAATCCAGCTGGCCGGGCGGGCGATCAACAACGTGCCGCCGCACAAGCGCGATATCGGCATGGTGTTCCAGAACTATGCGCTGTTCCCGCACATGACCGTGGCCGAGAACCTGGCGTTCCCGCTGTCGGTACGTGGCCTGAGCAAGACCGACATCAGCGAGCGGGTCAAACGCGTGCTGAGCATGGTCCAGCTCGAATCCTTCGCCCAGCGTTATCCGGCGCAACTGTCCGGTGGCCAGCAGCAGCGGGTGGCCCTGGCCCGGGCGCTGGTGTTCGAGCCACAGCTGGTGCTGATGGACGAACCCCTCGGCGCGCTGGACAAACAGCTGCGCGAACACATGCAGATGGAAATCAAGCACCTGCACCAACGCCTCGGCGTGACCGTGGTCTACGTGACCCACGACCAAGGCGAAGCCCTGACCATGTCCGATCGGGTCGCGGTGTTCCACCAGGGCGAAATCCAGCAGATCGCCCCGCCACGCACCCTTTACGAAGAACCGAAGAACACCTTCGTCGCCAACTTCATCGGCGAGAACAACCGGCTCAACGGCCGCCTGCACAGCCACAGCGGCGACCGCTGCGTGGTCGAGCTGGGGCGTGGCGAGAAGGTCGAGGCGCTGGCGGTCAACGTCGGCAAGACCGGCGAGCCGGTGACCCTGTCGATTCGTCCGGAGCGCGTGAGCCTCAACGGCTCCAGTGAAAGTTGTGTCAACCGCTTCTCAGGGAGGGTGGCGGAATTCATCTATCTGGGCGACCACGTCCGGGTTCGCCTGGAAGTCTGTGGCAAGACCGACTTCTTCGTGAAACAGCCGATTGCCGAGCTCGATCCTGCGCTGGCAGTGGGCGATGTGGTTCCGCTTGGCTGGCAGGTCGAGCACGTTCGCGCGCTCGACCCACTTCTAGAGGCGCATTGATCGCCCCCTTGCTTCACCAACCCTGCACGTGGAGAGAACAATAAATGTTGAGATCCCTGAAATTCACCGCTTTGACATTGGGCCTGATGGGCGCGGCGCACGCGATGGCGGCGGGCCCGGACCTGACCGTGGTGTCCTTTGGCGGGGCGAACAAGGCGGCTCAGGTCAAAGCCTTCTACGCCCCCTGGGAGGCGGCAGGCAACGGCAAGATCGTCGCTGGCGAATACAACGGTGAGATGGCCAAGGTCAAAGCCATGGTCGACACCAAGAGCGTGTCCTGGGACCTGGTGGAGGTCGAGTCGCCGGAGCTGTCCCGCGGTTGCGACGAAGACATGTTCGAGCAACTCGATCCCGAGCTGTTCGGCAAGAGCGAAGATTACGTCAAGGGCGCGATCCAGCCTTGCGGCGTGGGTTTCTTCGTCTGGTCGACCGTCCTGGCCTATAACGCCGACAAGCTGAAGACCGCGCCGACCAGCTGGGCGGATTTCTGGGACACCAAGAAATTCCCGGGCAAGCGCGGCCTGCGCAAAGGCGCCAAGTACACCCTCGAATTCGCCCTGATGGCCGACGGCGTGGCGCCCAAGGATGTGTACAAGGTGCTGGCCGGCAAGGACGGTCAGGATCGCGCGTTCAAGAAGCTCGATGAGCTCAAGCCAAGCATTCAGTGGTGGGAAGCCGGCGCCCAGCCGCCGCAGTACCTGGCTTCCGGTGACGTGGTCATGAGCTCGGCCTACAACGGCCGGATCGCCGCGGTACAGAAGGAAAGCAACCTGAAAGTCGTGTGGAACGGCGGTATCTACGATTTCGACGCCTGGGCCATTCCGAAGGGCCTGGACAAGACCCGCGCGGAAGCTGCGAAGAAATTCATCGCCTTCTCGGTGCAGCCGCAGCAGCAGAAGACCTACTCGGAAAACATCGCCTACGGTCCGGCCAACACCCAGGCAGTCCCGCTGCTGGCCAAGGACATCCTGAAAGACATGCCGACCACCCCGGAAAACATCGCCAACCAGGTGCAGATCGACGTCAGCTTCTGGGCTGACAACGGTGAGCAACTGGAGCAGCGTTTCAACTCGTGGGCGGCCAAGTAAGGCGTCATGCATGGGCGGCGTCACCCCGCGGGTGACGCCGTTACCGTTTAAAGATTTGCGGAGTTCGTCATGGCCATTAGCGTTCCCCTGAACGAGGTCACCAGCCCCAGCCTCAAGCAGCGCCTGGCGCGCGCCGAGCGGGTCAACCGCTGGAAGGCACAAGCCTTGATCGCGCCTCTGGTGCTGTTCCTGCTGCTGGTGTTCCTCGTGCCTATCGCAGCGCTGCTGTACAAGAGCGTCGGCAACCCGGAAGTGGTCGAAGGCATGCCGCGCACCGTGGTCGCCGTGGCCGGTTGGGACGGACGCGGCCTGCCGGCCGAGCCGGTGTACAAGGCACTGAGCGAAGACCTGGCCGAAGCGCGCAAGCAGCAAACCCTGGGCGACCTGTCCAAGCGACTGAACATGGAGTTGGCCGGCTATCGCAGCCTGCTGACCAAAACCGCACGTGCCTTGCCGTTCAAGGAGGAGCCGGCTTCCTATAAGGAAGCGCTGGAAGCCATCGACGAGCGCTGGGGCGACCCGGCCTACTGGCAGGCGGTACGCCGCAACACCAGCAGCCTGACCCCGTTCTACCTGCTGGCCGCCGTCGACCATCGGATCGACGACCTGGGGGAGATCGCCCCGGCGACCCCTGACCAGGCCATCTACCTGGATATCTTCGCCCGGACCTTCTGGATGGGCCTGGTGATTACCGGCATCTGCCTGGTGCTGGCTTACCCCCTGGCGTACCTGCTGGCCAACCTGCCGGCGCGCCAGAGCAACCTGCTGATGATTCTGGTGTTGCTGCCGTTCTGGACGTCGATCCTGGTGCGTGTGGCGGCGTGGATCGTGCTGCTGCAATCGGGTGGCCTGATCAACAGTGCGCTGATGGCCATGGGGGTGATCGACAAACCGCTGGAGCTGGTGTTCAACCGCACCGGGGTCTACATCTCCATGGTGCACATCCTGCTGCCGTTCATGATCCTGCCGATCTACAGCGTGATGAAAGGCATCTCGCCGACCTATATGCGCGCGGCGATTTCCCTTGGCTGCCATCCGTTCGCCAGTTTCTGGCGAGTGTATTTCCCACAAACCTATGCCGGCGTCGGCGCCGGTTGCCTGCTGGTGTTCATCCTTGCCATCGGCTACTACATCACCCCGGCGCTGCTGGGCAGCCCGAACGACCAGATGGTCAGCTACTTCGTCGCCTTCTACACCAACACCAGCATCAACTGGGGCATGGCGACCGCGCTGGGCGGCCTGCTGCTGTTGGCGACCATCGTGCTGTATCTGATCTACAGCTGGCTGGTGGGCGCCAGTCGCCTGCGCCTGAGCTAAGGAGAGAATCGAAATGCTGAGCCCTTACATGTCGCCCGTCGAGCGGATCTGGTTCTACAGCTTGCGGATTCTCTGCGGCTTGATCCTGTTGTTCCTGATCCTGCCGGTGCTGGTGATCATTCCGCTGTCGTTCAACTCGGGCAGCTTCCTGGTGTACCCGCTGCAAGGCTTCTCGCTGCAGTGGTATCACGACTTCTTCGGCTCGGCGGAATGGATGCGTGCCCTGAAGAACAGCATCATCGTCGCCCCGGCGGCCACGGTACTGGCCATGGTCTTCGGCACGCTGGCGGCGATCGGCCTGACCCGCGGCGACTTCCCCGGCAAGGCACTGGTGATGGCGCTGGTGATTTCGCCGATGGTGGTGCCGGTGGTGATCATCGGCGTGGCCAGCTACCTGTTCTTCGCGCCCCTGGGCATGGGTAACAGTTTCTTCTCGCTGATCATCGTCCACGCCGTGCTGGGTGTGCCTTTCGTGATCATCACGGTCTCGGCCACTTTGCAGGGCTTCAACCAGAACCTGGTACGGGCCGCGGCCAGCCTCGGCGCTTCGCCGCTGACGGCGTTCCGCCGGGTGACCCTGCCGTTGATTGCGCCGGGGGTGATCAGCGGCGCGTTGTTCGCCTTTGCCACCTCGTTCGATGAAGTGGTGGTCACGCTGTTCCTCGCCGGCCCCGAGCAAGCCACCTTGCCCCGGCAGATGTTCAGCGGCATCCGCGAAAACCTCAGCCCGACCATCGCTGCCGCGGCGACGCTGCTGATCGCCTTCTCGGTGATTCTGCTGCTGACCCTGGAATGGCTGCGTGGCCGCAGCGAAAAACTGCGTACAGCACCGGTCTGATCGCCACGGACAGATCGCTCCCGCACCGACCGTGGGAGCGATCTGCTACGCCATTCATTGGCTGAATGGCAGACAACCCCGAATCCCCAGCTACTCTTGTGCCAGCTTCCCCCCTTTATAAGAGGCCGCGCACATGAGTCTTTCCTCTTTCAAAATCGCCCACAAACTGCTCACCGGTTCTGCCGCCATCGAGCAACTGTCCACCGAACTGAGCCGCCTGGATGTCGATAACCCGCTGATCGTCACCGATGCCGCGCTGGTCAAGTCCGGCACCGTGGAGCTGGCGCTGGCGCAGTTGGGCGGGCGTGACTACGAGATTTTCGACCGGGTGCTGCCCGACCCGGAAATCGCCATCGTCGAAGACTGCATGCAGGTTTACCGCGAAGGCGGGCACGACGGGCTGATCGGCCTGGGCGGCGGCAGTGCCATCGATATCGCCAAAAGTGTCGCGGCCTACGCCGGTTATCACGGGGCGCTGGAAGACCTGTTCGGTATCGACCAGGTGCCGCGCAAGGGGCCGCCGCTGATCGCCATCCCCACCACAGCCGGCACCGGCTCCGAAGTCACCAATGTGGCGATTCTCTCGGACAAGGTCGCGCAGCTGAAAAAGGGCATTGTCAGCGACTACCTGTTGCCGGATGTGGCGCTGGTCAGCCCGCAGATGACCCTGACTTGCCCGCGCAGTGTCACCGCCGCCAGCGGTGTCGATGCCTTGGTGCACGCCATCGAGTCCTACCTGTCGCTCAACGCCTCGCCCATCACCGACTCCCTGGCCATTGGCGCCATCCGGCTGATCGTCCAGGCGCTGCCCAAGGCCTACGCCAATCCTGCCCACCTCCAGGCCCGCGAAGATATGGCCACCGCCAGCCTGATGGCCGGTATGGCTTTCGGCAACGCCGGGGTCGGCGCGGTGCACGCGTTGGCGTATCCACTGGGCGGGCGCTTCAACATCGGCCATGGCGTCAGCAATGCCTTGCTGCTGCCGTACGTCATGACCTGGAACAAGATGGCCTGTGTCGAGCGCATGCAGGATATCGCCGAGGCCATGGGGGTGAAGACCGCTCATCTGAGTGCAGCCCAGGCTGCCGACAAGGCCGTCGAGGCCATGACCCAGCTTTGCGCCGCGGTGGAGATTCCAGCGGGGCTGCGCAGCTTCGGGGTGCCGGAGGAGGCCATTCCGTCCATGGCGGTAGAGGCCGCGGGGATCGAGCGCCTGATGCGCAACAACCCGCGCAAGCTGAGCCCGGGCGACATAGAGAAGATCTATCGCGCGGCTTACTGATCATCGCAGTCACGGTGCGCGCGCCAAAGCATGAGGTATACAATGCGCGCCACCGTGATTCTGCTCAAAAAGGTGCGTCATGCAGCCCTTCGCAATTGCTCCGTCGATCCTCTCCGCCGATTTCGCCCGCCTGGGCGAGGAAGTGGACAATGTTCTCGCCGCTGGCGCCGATATCGTGCACTTCGATGTCATGGACAACCATTACGTACCCAACCTGACCATCGGCCCGATGGTCTGCGCTGCCCTGCGTAAGTACGGCATCACCGCGCCGATCGACGCCCACCTGATGGTGAGCCCGGTGGACCGGATCATCGGCGACTTCATCGAGGCCGGTGCGACCTATATCACCTTCCACCCGGAAGCCACGCTGCACGTCGACCGTTCCCTGCAGATGATCCGCGAAGGCGGCTGCAAGGCCGGCCTGGTATTCAACCCGGCCACCCCGCTGGACGTGCTCAAGTACGTCATGGACAAGGTCGACATGGTCCTGCTGATGAGCGTCAACCCGGGTTTTGGCGGCCAGAAGTTCATTCCGGGCACCCTCGACAAACTGCGTGAGGCCCGTGCCCTGATCGACGCTTCCGGTCGCGATATCCGCCTGGAAATCGACGGCGGGGTGAATGTGAACAACATCCGCGAAATCGCTGCCGCGGGTGCCGATACCTTCGTGGCGGGCTCGGCGATCTTCAATGCGCCGAACTACCAGGATGTGATCGAGAAGATGCGCGCCGAACTGGCGCTGGCGCGTCCATGAGCGGTTTCGAGCAGTTGTTCCCGGGGCGTCTGCCACGACTGGTGATGTTCGACCTGGATGGCACCCTGGTCGATTCGGTTCCCGACCTCGCGGCGGCCGTGGACGACATGCTGCTCAAACTGGGGCGTCCGCCCGCCGGTATCGAATCGGTGCGTGAGTGGGTCGGCAATGGCGCGCAGATGCTGGTGCGCCGGGCCCTGGCCAACGACATCGCGGCGCAGGGTGTCGACGATGTCGAGGCCGAGCGCGGGCTGGAGCTGTTCAACAGCGCCTATGAGGATGGCCACGAACTGACCGTGGTCTATCCTGGCGTGCGCGACACCCTCAAATGGCTGCACAAGCAGGGCGTCGAAATGGCGCTGATCACCAACAAGCCGGAGCGTTTTGTCGCGCCCCTGCTGGATCAGATGAAGATCGGCCGTTATTTCCGCTGGATCATCGGTGGCGATACCCTGCCACAGAAGAAGCCCGACCCGGCCGCCCTGTTTTTCGTCATGAAAATGGCCAGTATCCCGGCCTCGCAATCGCTGTTCGTCGGTGACTCGCGCAGCGACGTACAGGCGGCGAAAGCTGCGGGTGTGAAGTGCGTGGCATTGAGCTATGGCTACAACCACGGACGGCCGATTGCCGAGGAAATGCCGGCCCTGGTGATCGACGATCTGCGCCAGCTAATTCCCGGTTGCCTGGATCCGGCCGCTGAGATAACGTTGCCCGACGCTGTTCAATCCCCTCCTGGAAACGCCATCGTGGTGGTTACTCGCAAACTCTGGATGAAAGTCATCAAGGCCCTGGCCCGCTGGCGTTGGCGCGCCTGACTTGTTCCTGGCCGGTCTTCCGGCGCGTTTGCATACCTGACTGTCAGAACCTCAAGCCACGAGGCACCCCATGATCCGCGAAGAATTCCTGCGTTTGGCCGCTGCCGGCTACAACCGCATCCCGCTTGCCCGCGAAACCCTGGCCGACTTCGACACGCCGCTGTCGATCTACCTGAAACTGGCCGACCAGCCCAACTCCTACCTCCTGGAGTCGGTGCAGGGCGGCGAGAAGTGGGGCCGTTACTCGATCATCGGCTTGCCCTGCCGCACCGTGCTGCGGGTGCATGACCACCATGTCAGCATCACCGTCGATGGCGTCGAGACCGAAAGTCATGACGTGGCCGATCCGCTGGCGTTCGTCGAAGAATTCAAGGCGCGTTACCAGGTGCCGACCATCGCGGGCCTGCCGCGTTTCAACGGTGGCCTGGTCGGCTATTTCGGCTACGACTGTGTGCGTTATGTGGAGAAGCGTCTGGGCAAGTGCCCGAACCCGGATCCGATTGGCGTACCGGACATTCTGCTGATGGTCTCCGACGCCGTGGTGGTGTTCGATAACCTCGCCGGCAAGATGCACGCCATCGTCCTCGCCGACCCGTCCCAGGACAATGCTTTCGAGCAAGGCCAGGCGCGCCTGCAGGCGTTGCTGGAGAAGCTGCGCCAGCCCACCACCCCACGTCCTGGCCTGGATTTCAGCAAGCAGCAGGCGTCCGACCCGGTGTTCCGCTCCAGTTTCACCCAGGGTGACTACGAGCGTGCCGTCGATACCATCAAGGAGTACATCCTGGCGGGCGACTGCATGCAGGTAGTGCCGTCGCAGCGCATGTCCATCGACTTCAAGGCGGCGCCGATCGACCTGTATCGCGCATTGCGTTGCTTCAACCCGACGCCTTACATGTACTTCTTCAACTTCGGCGACTTCCATGTGGTCGGCAGTTCGCCGGAAGTGCTGGTGCGGGTCGAAGACAACCTGATCACCGTTCGCCCGATCGCCGGTACTCGCCCACGCGGTGCCAACGAAGAGGCGGACCAGGCGCTGGAGAAGGACCTGTTGTCCGACGACAAGGAAATCGCCGAACACTTGATGCTCATCGACCTGGGGCGCAACGACACCGGGCGGGTTTCCGAGATCGGTTCGGTGAAGCTCACCGAGAAGATGGTAATCGAGCGTTATTCCAACGTGATGCACATTGTCTCCAACGTCACGGGCCAGTTGAAGGCCGGACTGACCGCGATGGATGCGCTGCGGGCGATTCTGCCGGCGGGTACCTTGTCGGGCGCGCCGAAGATCCGCGCGATGGAAATCATCGACGAGCTGGAGCCGGTCAAGCGCGGTGTGTATGGCGGGGCCGTGGGTTATTTCGCCTGGAACGGCAACATGGACACCGCCATCGCCATTCGTACGGCGGTGATCAAGGATGGCGAACTGCATGTGCAGGCCGGTGGCGGCATAGTCGCCGACTCGGTGCCGGCGCTGGAATGGGAAGAAACCCTGAACAAGCGTCGCGCCATGTTCCGCGCGGTGGCCTTGGCCGAGCAAACGCCCGATAGCTGAGTCGGGAAACGAGCCATAAAAAAACGCTGCCTCCTCACGGGGGCAGCGTTTTTTATGGCCTGCAGTTTAGAAGTCGAGACTGACCCCGACGTTGATACCTTGCTGGGTGAAGTCATCGTCCTTGCGGATGTTGTAGCTGGCACGCAGGGCCAGGTCCTGGGTGAGCTTGTGGCTGACCCCGAGGTTCAGGCGGTTCAGGTTGGTCTGCGGGGTATAGCCTTCGAGGGTGTAGTTGTTGTCCGGCAGGCTGTTGAGGGCCATGGTCAGCTTCTGGGTATCGTCCTCGTATTCCTTTTCGTGGGCGATTTCGCCGAACACCTGGGTTTGCTGGGTGATCTGATACTTGCCCTGCAAGCCGATGCCCAAGCGCCGTGAGGTGCGTTTCTGGTCATCGAAGGTCAGTGCAGTGGAGTCGTTGCCGTCTTCGGAGTAACCGTCGACCTTGGCCCGCGCGTAGTCGGCGCTGATGAACGGCGACAGGTGCCACGGGCTGCTGGCCTGCTGCGCGATGTCGTAGCCCAGGCGAGTGCTGAAGGCCAGGATGTCGCCGCTGGTGTCGCCTTTTTCCCCGCGCTCGTTGGGGCCCAGGTCGAATTTGCGCTTGAGGTTGTCGTAGTCCAGGTGTCCGGCGGTAGCCGCCGCGTCGGCCCACCAGCGGTTTTGCTGGTACTGGACGAAGGCGGTGCCCAGGTAGGTGTTGAGCTTGTAGTCCGAATCGTTGCTGCCCGCTTCGAGCTTCTGCCGATAGGCGCCGGCCAGCACGCCCACTCGCCAGGCCTCGTCGAGCCG